>JAXDPC010000177.1:0-7738 GCA_034668525.1 Sphingomonadales bacterium | reverse complement strand
TGCACGGCTACGACGTGCTGAAGAAGCTGCGGCTCGCCAAGGTCGGCACGCCCGTCCTCATCCTCTCCGGCATCTCCGAGATGGATTCCAAGGTCCGGGCGCTCGGCTTCGGCGCCGACGACTATGTCACCAAACCCTTCCACCGGGACGAACTCGTCGCCCGCATCCACGCCGTCGTGCGCCGCTCGAAGGGCCACAGCCAGAGCGTGATCCGCACCGGCAAGCTGGCCGTGAACCTGGACGCCAAGACCGTCGAGGTCGACGGCGCCCGGGTGCACCTCACCGGCAAGGAATATGCGATGCTGGAGCTGCTCTCGCTCCGCAAGGGCACCACGCTCACCAAGGAGATGTTCCTCAATCATCTCTACGGCGGCATGGACGAGCCGGAACTGAAGATCATCGACGTCTTCATCTGCAAGCTGAGGAAGAAGCTCTCCCTCGCCTGCGGCGGCGACAATTATATCGAGACCGTCTGGGGCCGCGGCTACGTGCTGCGCGATCCCGAAGAGATCGAGACCCAGAAGGTCGCGTAACGCACCCGCTTCCCTGGAGGGGCAGGACCGGCGCCGGCAGCGATGCGGGCGCCGGTTTTTTGTTCATCTCGCGGCCGGCGGCGAGCTGGGCTAGAAGGGGCGCATGAGCATCGACGCCTGGTTCGAGGAACTGCGCGGCTACGGGCTTTCGCTGCCCGAGGCCGTGGAGGACCATCCCTGGGGCCACAGTGCGCTCAAGGTGCGCGGCAAGACCTTTTGCTGGCTCGACAGGCAGGAGCGGTTCAGCGCGACGATGAAGCTGCCGGTCAGCGTCGACTTCGCGCTCATGTTCGATTGGGCCGAGCCGGCCGGCTACGGCCTCGGCCGCTCCGGGTGGGTCAGCGTCCGCTTCGGCGCGGAGGCCGAGCCGGATCTCTATCTGCTCAAGCGCTGGGTCGCCGAAAGCTATCGCGCCGTCGCCCCGAAGAAGCTCGCCGCGACAGTCACGGACCCCGACTGAGCAGGAGAGCGTGTTCGATACGAACGGCCGGGACTTGCGTCATTAGGGTCACGCGGAGGCGCGACGAACGCGTGTTCCTTCCCATCGCGAGAGGCGGAGGGGGGTGCAGGCGGGTCGGGCGCCTGAGCTAAGCAAATCGCAACGGCTTTGCTGCATGCGCGGTCCGATGGCCGGGGAGCGGCAGGGTTGACTATGGCGGCACCGATCTCGAGATTTGCGGTAGCCGCGTTGCTGGCCGGGGCCGCCGCGCCGGGCGCGGCCCAGCGCCTGCCGTATGAAGACGTGTTCGCGCCGCCCGGCGCGTCCGGCGCGCCGGAGCTCGGCGATCAGGTGGACGCGGATGTCGGCGCGGTGCTCGCCGTTCCCGCCACTGCTCCGGCCGCAGCCGCCTCCGCGACGGCCGACGCGGAAACGGATGGGGGGACCAGCCCGGTCCGCGAATATTATTTCGATCGGATGGAGGTCGGGGCGCAGCGCGGCGCCGACGGCTATGCCTGGGACATCGCCGCCAGGATCGGCGGCCGCCGCCACCGCGTCTGGCTCGAGGCGATCGGCGAGGGCACGCTCGGCGGAAGCCTCGACTATCTGGAGCTGCAGGCGCTCTACAGCAGGCCGATCTCGTCCGGCTGGGACGTCCAGGCGGCCTGCGCTACGACCTTCGCCCGCATCCGAACCGCGCCTGGCTGACCGTCGGGGCGCAGGGCAATGCAGGCGAGCCGCTCTATCTCGGCGCCTTCGCCTTCCTTTCCCATCGGGGCGAGCTCGCGGCGCGCTTCTACGGCCTCTACGACATCGGCCTTCCGGGCGACCTCGTCCTCCAGCCCAGCGCCGAGGTGAACCTGCTCGCGCAGAATATCCCCGCGCTCGGCCTCGGCCGGGGCCTTGCCTACGGCGAGGCCGGGATGCGGCTGCGCTACGAAGTCCGCGAATGGTTCGCGCCCTATGTCGGGGTCGAATGGACCCGCGAGTTCGGGCGGACGGCGCGCTTCACCCGGGCGGCGGGCGAGGAGGTCTCCGGCCGCGCCTTCCTGGTCGGCCTGCGCTCCTGGTTCTGAGGCAAAGAAAAAGGGCGCCGCGACAAGCGACGCCCTCTTCCGGTTCGAGATTCGGTCCGCTCAGCAGCGGCGGCCGCGTCCGATCGGGTCGGAGCCGCCGCCGCGGTCCGAATCGGAGCAGCTGCGGCGGCCGCGGCCGTTGCCGGCAGGATCGGCGCCAGCGCCGCGGTCGTTGTCGGTGAGGCCGCTGCGGCGACCGCCGCGGCCGTTGCCGCGCGGGTCGCTCGGGTCGCGATCGGTAATGCCGCTGCGCCCGCCGCGGCCGTAACCGGCGCGGTCGCGCGGATCGCTGTCGGTGCGGCCGGTCCGGCCCTGGCCCGGCCGGTCGCCCGGATCGCTGTCGGTCTGGACGGCGCCCGCTTCGCCGGCAAGGACGACGAGCGCCCCGGCGCCGACGGCGCCGCCGGCGACGGTCCCCAGGAACGAGCGGCGGCTGAGTTTACGCAACTTCATGTTCTTCTCCCCTCTGCGCAATTTACGGAGGCGTAACGCGAAAGTTCGTCCGCAACAACAACCTAGTTTCGCCGTCGCCAAAAATGCCCGCTCAGCGCGGCGTCAGGGCCGCGTCGCGCAGGCCGCGCCAGAGGCGGAGCGCCTGGACCGTGTCGGCGACGTCGTGGACCCGCAGCAGCTGCGCGCCCTGCTCCGCCCCCTTCAGCGCCAGCGCGATCGAGCCGGCGAGCCGCTGGTCTGCGGGCGCCTCTCCCGACAGCGCCCCGATCATCCGCTTGCGGCTGGCGCCGAGCATGACCGGGCAGCCGAGCCCGTGCAGCAGAGCGAGCGCGTTCAGCAGCTCGAGATTGTGCTGCACGGTCTTGCCGAAGCCGATGCCCGGATCGACGACGATCCGCGCCGGGTCGATCCCCGCCGCCACCGCCGCCGCGATGCGCGCCTCGAGCCAGTCGTAAACCTCGAACGCCACCGGCCGCGGATAGTGCGGCGCCTGCTGCATCGTCTCGGGCGTGCCCTGATGATGCATCAGCACGACGGGGCAGGCGGCGCGGGCGACGACCTCCGCGCTCCGCTCGTCCCAGGTCAGCGCCGAGACGTCGTTGACCATCGTGGCGCCCGCGGCGAGCGCCGCCTCCATCTCCGCCGCCTTGCGGGTGTCGACCGAGACGGCCGTGCCGGAGCGGGCGAGGCGCTCGATCACCGGCAGCACGCGCTTCAGCTCGTCGCCCTCCCAGACCGCCGCCGCGCCCGGACGCGTGGATTCGCCGCCGACGTCGATCAGGGCCGCCCCGGCCGCCGCCATCGCGTGGCCGGCATCGGCCGCCGCCTCGGCGCCGGCGAAGGCGCCGCCGTCGGAGAAGCTGTCCGGAGTGGCGTTGACGATGCCGGCGACCTGCGGCTGGTCGAGCCGGAGCACGCGCGCGCCGAGGGTCAGCGGCGGGCGCGGCGCGGTGAGGTTGATCCAGGCGCGGCGCGCGGCCTCGGTCAGATCGTTCAGCCGGTCCCCGATCGCCTCGACCGGAACCAGCTCGGCGGAGATGCGATCCGCGCCGTCCATGACGACCACTTCGACAGCCGCGAACCAGAGCAGGCCGCCGGCGAGGCGCGCGACCTTGCCGTCGAGGCCGAACGGAGCATCGACGAAGGCGGTGGGGCGGAGATAGGCGCGTTCGGTCAGCCCGGCCCCCCGCTCGCTCTGTCGACGGCAGGCGCGCGCTCGTAGCGCACCGCCTCGGTCTCGTCTTCGGCGCCTTCGCGATAGGTTTCGCTGCGCATGATCGCGACGGGCCCCTGAAACTCGATCCAGAAGCTGTGCTGATGCGCGTCCGCGGCCGGATCAAGGTTGGTGCCGTCGCGGAACTCGAATTCGAGCCGATCGGGCGCGGCGCGCCGCAACGACAGGCGCGGCTGATTGCCGAGCGGGCAGAAATGGCTGGCGAGCAGGACGTCTCCGTCCATGTGATAGATGGTCAGGGATTCCCGTCCGCCGCCCAGGTCCCAGGTTTCGACCAGCGCGCTGCCGTGGGCAATCAGCCGGTAGGAAAGGCCGATGTCCCGCCCGTGAGGCGTCCGGCCGCGCCATTCGCCGACCAGCGCTGTCAGTCGCTCGAAGCTCCGGCTCCCCGCAGCGGGCGCCTGTTTGGTCATCAGCAGTCCATGGACAGGATATATTTCTGGCGCAAGGCGTCGAGCGGGACCAGGGTCCCGGCTTCCTCGACATGCCAGAACATCCAGCCGTTGCAGCTCGGCGCGTCCTGGACGGCGGCGCCGGCGCGGTGGATCGAGCCCTGGCCGCCCGGATAGTCGATCGAACCGTCGGCGAGCACCCGCGCCTGCCAGCGCCGCTTCGTGTCGGTGAGCAGGGCGCCCGCGCCGATCATCCCGGTTTCGACCAGCACGCCGAACGGCACCTTCGGCTGGGCGCGGCGCGAGGCCATGGTGCGCATCGCGCTCTCGTCGAGCGGCAGGGTCGAGGCGATCCGCTGGCGGGCGACCGCGACATAGCGCTGCTCGCGCTCGATCCCGATCCATTCGCGCCCCAGCCTCCGCGCGACGGCGCCGGTGGTGCCGGTGCCGAAGAAAGGATCGAGGACGATGTCGCCGGGATTGGTGCAGGCGAGCAGCACCCGATAGAGGAGGCTCTCCGGCTTCTGGGTCGGATGCGCCTTGGCGCCGGCCTCGCCCTTCACCCTTTCGCCGCCCGAGCAGATCGGCAGCAGCCAGTCCGAGCGCATCTGCAGCTCGTCGTTCAGCGCCTTCATCGCCCGGTAGTTGAACGTGTAGCGGCTGTCCTCGCTGCGCGACGCCCAGATCAGCGTCTCGTGGGCATTGGTGAAGCGGGTGCCGCGGAAGTTCGGCATCGGATTGGCCTTGCGCCATACGATGTCGTTCAAGATCCAGTAGCCCGCATCCTGCAGGGCCGCGCCGACGCGGAAGATATTGTGGTAGGAGCCGATCACCCACAAGGTGCCGTGCGGCTTCAGGATCCGCCGCGCCTCCCTCAGCCAGGCGCGGGTGAAGGCGTCGTAATCGGCGAAGCTGGAGAATTTGTCCCAGGCGTCGTCGACGGCGTCGACGCGGCCGCCTTCGGGCCGGAACAGGTCGCCCCCAAGTTGCAGATTGTAGGGCGGATCGGCGAAGACCATATCGATGCAGGCATCCGGCAGCCGCTTCATCGCGGCGATGCAATCGTCCTCGATGATGGTGGAGAGCGGGAGGTCGGCGGGCGCCGCTCCGGCCGCCCGCCTCGGGCGGGTCCCGGCCACAGCCACGCGCGACAATGCAGTCATCGATCCCCGCCCCCGGTTCGCAAAGACGGCCAGCCTGAGTCAGGCGGAGTCCGCGGTCAAGCATCGGCTCCTAAAGCGGCGTTGTGGCGATATGGTTAACGTGCCGCGAACGAAACGAGTCTCCGCTGCTAATGGAGTCCGGGCACGCCGCGCGGCCTCTACATCTTGTGGTGTGTCCCGAAAGACTCATTCTCTCCGAAAGCATCGCCCGCCGGCCCATTTGCGAGCGGACGGGAGTCGCTATAGCTTGATGGCCGGGGGAGAAGGATGCGGATCGACGCCAGTTCGGACGAGACGGTGCAGGCGGCGCTCGCGCGGATCGGGCGGACCGAGGACGTCGCCTTCTCGCCGAGCGGCCGCCGGGTCGCGATCGCGGCATTGCTCGCGAACCGGATCCTGCTGGTCGAGGTCGAGAGCCAATTCGAGGATGGTCAGGCGTCGGTCCGGCTGAGCCGCGCGGTGGAGATCGGCTCCGCCGCCCTCAGCCACCCCCATGGCCTGACCTGGATCGGCGACGAGCATTTGATCGTCGCCAACCGCGAGGGCGCTGTCACCTTGTTCCAGCTTCCACCTCAAGGGACGGGGCCGGCGCGGCTGAACCTCGATCCGATATTGACCATCGGGCATCCGGAGGCGCCCGTCATCACCCCTGGCTCGCTCTCCGTCTTCGATCTCGGCGCGGGCCTCTTCGAATTGCTGGTCTGCAACAATTACGTCCACACGGTCTCGCGACACCTGCTCGACCTGCGCGCCGGCGTCGCGGCCGTCGCGACCGACATTCTCCTCGCCGGCGGCATCGACGTTCCCGACGGGGTCGCCCACAGCCCCACCGGCCGCTGGCTCGCGGTCAGCAACCATTTCGATCATTGCGTGCACCTCTATCGCAACGCGCCGGAGCTCCGCCGGAATTCGGCCCCCTGCGGCCTGCTCACCGGCCTGCGCTACGCCCACGGCCTCCGCTTCAGCCCGGACGAAACCGTCCTCGTCGTCGCCGATTCGGGCGCTCCGTTCGTCTACCTGTTCCGTGCGGAGAACGGCGACTGGGAGGGCGAGCGCGCGCCCGCGCTGTCGCTCAAGGTCATGACCGACGAGGAGTTCGAGAGTGCGCGCGACAATCCGGAGGAGGGCGGCCCCAAGGGGCTGGACCTCTCTCCGGACGGGCGATTGCTGGCCCTTACCTGCACCCAGCTGCCCTTGGCCTTTTTCGATTTCGCAGAGATTGCCGGGCCGCTGGCTTCGGCGCCCAGCGATGCGCTCGACCCTGCGGAGCGCGGGCGCGAAGCCATGCTGCGCTTCCTCGCCGGCGCCCAACGCACCTTCGAGGACGCCGCCGACGAGCGCCGCCGGGCAGACGAAGACGTTCGGCGCATGCTGCAAAGCCGGTCGTGGCGGATCACGGCGCCGCTGCGGCGGATCGGCGCCGCGACGCGCGGCGGGCGCGCCTAGCGAGGCTCAGACGTCGAGCAGCTGCTGCGAGCCGATCGTGGCGGTGCCGTCATTCGCCGCGAGGCAGGCGCGGACCGGAGCGAAGCTGCGGCGGTGGAGCGGCGTCACGCCGAGCGCGTCGAGCCCGCGATAATGTTCGGGCGTGCCGTAGCCCTTGTTATGCTCCCAGCCGTAGCCGGGATGGGCCTTCGCATGTTCGGTCATGATCCGGTCGCGGGTCACCTTGGCGACGATCGAGGCGGCGGCGATCGAGCGGCATTTGGCGTCGCCGGCCACGATCGCCCTGGACGGCCGCTCCCAGCGCGGGCAGCGATTGCCGTCGACCAGGATCCAGGCGGGATCGAAGCCCAGGGCCTCGACCGCACGGCTCATCGCCAGCATCCGCGCCCAATAGATGTTGAGCCGGTCGATCTCCTCGACCGTGGCGAGGCCGACGCCGACCTTCGCCACCTTGTACAGCCGGGCGCAGATCGCCTCGCGCTGCTTGGCCGGCAGCATCTTCGAATCGTCGATCCCGCGCGGGAAATGGACCCTGTCGAGCACCACCGCCGCGGCGACGACCGGCCCCGCCAGCGGCGCGCAGCCGGCCTCGTCGACTCCGGCAAGGGGCTCCGGATACTCGCGCTCGATCTTGAAGCAGGGCCGCGCCATGGCGCTCGACGCTATCGGCCTCCGGAACCGCGATCCAGCGAAAGGCCGCGATGCCGTTGCTTTTCCTGTGGATAGCTCAGTCCTTGTCGCGCTCCCCCCATTGGAAATCGGTGACATATTGCTGGCCAAGCGGGCCGTGCCCCTCGCCGAGCCCCGGCGCTTCGACAATCGCGATGCGCACGAAGCTGACCGCCTGCTCGAACGCTTTCTCGATGCTGAAGCCGCGCCCGAGACCGCGCATGCGGTCGCCGACCGGCTCGAGCATCTGGCGGTGCCGATCGTGTTCGATCCGGTGATGGTGGCCACCAGCGGTTCCATCCTCGCCGACGAAGCGACGATTGCCGCGTTCGG
>JAXDPC010000176.1:0-5228 GCA_034668525.1 Sphingomonadales bacterium | reverse complement strand
CGGTGAAGTAATTCTTCCCGTCGTTGAGATAGCCGGTGAGAAGCTCGTTCTTGAACGTCTCCTCGTCCCAGTGCGAGCCGGCGGTGCCGGAGCCGCCGTCCTGCTCGACGGGAATGCCGCCCAGGCCGCCCATGTCGTGATATTCGCCGACCGCGCGCGCGCCGGTGAACACACCGTTGGAGACGAGGCCGAGCCGATCCCAGATCGAGCCGAAGCCGAGGCTGTGGCCCATCTCGTGCACCACGACGTCGGCGAAGACGGCGAGGCCCATGCCGTTGACGTCGTCGATGTCGAACTTCATCGTCGCGGTCGCCGGAAGCGAGCCGGTCGTCCGCACCGAGGTCGGGCCGGCCTGGCCGAGGATGCCGTTGACGCCGTCGATCGGGCCGAGCTCGGCGGTGATGAGGATGTCGTCGACCGCCTTGACCCCGCCCTTGGTGCGCACCGAGACGTTGGGCAGCTCGCCGATGATCAGCTGGGTGTAGGCGTCGGCCGAGCTCACGAAGATGTTGTAGAGCTCCTGGGTCCAGGTGCCCTTGAACTCGATCGTGATGTTGTAGCCGGCCGAAGCCGTGGCCGGGCCGCTGGTATAGGGCGCGAAGGTCGTGCCGCCGCCACCGCCGCCGCCGCCGCCGCCGCCGCCCTTAGCGGAGGAGAAGCCGACCTCGGACGTATGGAGGATGTGGGTGAGGTCGACACCGACCAGTTCGTGGGTCGTGAGCGGCAGCTCCGGTTTCAGGTCGAGCCCGCGCGGATGGCCCTTGCCGAAGTCCGAATTGCCGTTGTCGGCCTGCGCATCGTTATAGTCGAATTCTCTTCTCGCCATGGACATGCTTCCCATTTACGCAACCGGCACCCCGCCTGTCGCAGTCGTTGGAAGCGGGAACTTAACCGAACGAAAGAGCTTGGCAAGCCCTTGTTTTGACAAAACATTTTCCGGCTCCGAAACGAAGACCTGAAGTCCTGCGCGCCCAAGGATAAGAGCGTGCGCGGCGTCTTCCCGCTTCATTGCCCGAAGGCATTGGGACCTGAAGCGCGCGCCTAATTGAGGACCGCGACCGCGAGCGCGGCGACGCTGACGATCAGGGCCAGCCAGCCCGCCCAATGGTGGTGGGCAGAGCGAGCGGCGGCGCGACGATCATGCTCTCACGAGTCATGACGGCGCCAAAGCGCGTCTCTTCACGATTCAAGACGAGCCGTGTCTATTTCGACGGCGAAGAGGCGGCTCCGCAATGCCTCCACAATGGACTCCGCATTGGATCGCTAAACGCAGGCCTGTCGCAAGACGCGATTTTTTTCTGAAGAGAAAACGCCGCTGCGAATCACGTCTCGTTTGCCGTCGAATCCTCGTCCACCCCCGGTTTCGTGCTGCGCGCCGCGGCATTCTTTTTGTCGGCCAATTTCTCTTCGCCGAGCTGAGAAGAGCCGTGATAGGGCATCTCGGTCTGGCCGCCGTGATCGAGGAAGCCGCCGCGGTCCCCCTCCTTGCCCGTATGGGGATTGGGATAGGCGCCGCCGCCCGAATCGCCGCCGCCGGAGCGGCCTCCAAGCTTGTCCTCGTCCTCCGCCATATTCGCACCTCGTCTCTGCCTTCGGCTCCGACGCGCGGGCCCGCTCTCCGTTCCCAGCCATTGAGAATCGTCCCCTTTGGGTTAAGCCTCGTCCCCCGCTTGCCCGGGGTTTTGGCCGATGCGCTTCCCTGCCCTGCTCCTCCTTCCCCTCACCGCGGCTCTCGCCGGCAGCGGCGGGGCCGTTCAGGCTGCCGACCCGCCGGTCGCGGTGCCGTTCGTGGGTTGCGCGTCCGACGGTCAGACGGGGCCGATCGCGGCACCGTCCTCGACGCCGGTGCCGCCGATCTCCTCCGCCGGAAATGCTGCCGGGCTTGCTCTCTACGCATCGAGCGATCTCGCCGTCCTGGCACCCCGCGGATGGCATTGCTTCGGCCTCTACGGCTCGAATGGCTCGTCACTGATCGTGACGCCCGAGCCGCATGGATTCGACGATTTGGCGCATGGCGAGGCGCCCTTGCGCGGCCCGTTCGTCAGCATCGCCATGAGCTATGGCGGCACCTCCGGCCGCTTTGCCGTGGCCGAGGCGATCGCGCGTTTCTTTCCGGATCATATGGCGTTTGCGCAAGAGGTGGCGGCCGAGGGCATGTCATCGGAACCCCTGCCCTCCGGCCCCTATCCGAACGACCGGATCCGCCGGAGGAGCGCCACCGCGGTCGAGTTCGTCACGCCCGGAGGCCGGGAGGGCAGCGGGATCGCCTTCGGCATCGCGGTCGCGCCGGAGCCGGTCCACGGCGCGGTCGTTCTGATCCCGGGCGACGAGCCGGACGTGATCACCGTGCGCGTGCGGCTTCCCGCAGGCGCGCACGCTGCCCCCACGATAATCGAGGAAGTCGCCGCGCGATTTGGCGATGGCGGCGGGGAATAAGCTCCGTTCGCGTCGAGCGGAGTCGAGATGCGGTTTCGAGCGAAGCCGAGAACAAGCAGCCTCGGCTGCGCTCGGCAGCATGTCACGGAATCCTCTCTCGCTCCCGCCGTTTGATGCACGGAGGCACGCCTGGAGCGCCCACGGCCGTTCATCGGCCGCTCATCCAGGCTAAGCGAAGCTGCGTGCACGCGAATTCCAGCTCCGGGAGCCTGTAGCATGCTCAAGAAGATTCTGATCACGGCGGCCGCCGCGGCGACCGCCCTCACCATCCTTCCCGCCTCCGCTTCGGCCGGCCACGGCCGCGGCGGCTATGACGACGGCTATTATGACGGCTACGGCCGCGGCTACGAAGGCCGCGGCTCTTACGGACGCCGCGGCTACGACCGCGGCTATTACGGCCGGGGTTACGGCTACGGCTATCGGACGCGCGGCTATTACGGCTGCGGCAGCGGCACCACCGGCGCGATCGTCGGCGGCATCACCGGCGCCGCGATCGGCCGCGACATCGACCGCGGCGGCGGCCGGCGCTCGCGCTGGCGGGGCCGCGACGACGGCGACACCGGCGCGATCATCGGCGGCGCCGTAGGCGCGCTGCTCGGCCGCGAGATCGCGCGCAGCGGCTGCTGAGCCCGGTTGATTGAAACACAAAGGGGGCGGGGCTGCGGCTCCGCCCTTTTTTCGTCTATCAAACCATTGTTTTCGAACATGAACCTCCGGCGACGGGGGGTTCAGGGCGAGGTCATGGCACACCGCCTAGACGTCCTGCACGGCCCGGCGCTTCGGGCGACTGTTTCAGGAGGTTTGCCATGAAGAAGTTCCTGCTCGGCACCGCCGCGGCCGCGGTCGCGATCGGCTCGGCAGCGCCCGCCTCGGCGCAATATTATGACCGCGACCGCCGCGGCGGCATCGATACGTCCGACGTCGTCACCGGCATCGCCGTGGTCGGCGGCATCGCCGCGATCCTCTCTGCGTTCGACCGCGACGGCGGCCGCTACGGCTACGACAACCGCTATCGCTACCGCGACGATTATTCGGCCGCCGTGAACAGCTGCGGCCACCAGGCGCAGCGCACCGGCGGCGGCCAGGTCCGCATCACCGACGTCGACCGCCGCTCGAACGGCCGCTACGAGGTCGAGGGCGTCGTCGAGCGCGGCTATGGCGGCTACGGCCGCGGCTACGACCGCGGCTTCGGGGGCGGCTTCGGCGGCCGCGATTATGGCGAGCGCTTCACCTGCGTCGCCTACGGCAACGGGCGCATCACCCAGTTCCGGATGCGCGACGGCTACGCTTCCCGCTCGCGCTGGTAAGCGTCGGCCCAAGAGACAATGCGGGCGGGCCTCACGGTCCGCCCTTTTTTTTGCTTCCCCTGCCGCTCGCCCCCGCCGGATAAGCCGTCTCCCCCAGGCGTGACGAGCGAGCGGCCACGGATTAGGATGGCGGCCGGATTGGGGGGATTCGATGGTCAAGGTCACACCTGTACGCGCCGGCTTCCTCGTCCTGGCGCTGGTCGCCGGCGCGGTGGCATGGGCCTGCGCGGACCCGGAAGTCTCGCCGACCTGGGCTCTCGCCAAGGATTATTACGACACCGGCGGAAGCAGCGCCGTGCTCACTCCAGGGAACGACACCCGCGTCAACCTCCTGCTCCTGCTCGCTGATCGGCGCGGCGAGGCGGTGCGCGACCCGGCGGCTCCCCACGAAGGGCCGCCGCTCGTCCTTTTCCCGTGGGCGGCGATGTCGCGCGCCGCGCCGCAGGCGCCGGAGAGTGCCGGTCAGGACTGGGAGCCCTCCCGCTGCCAGTCCAACCGCGCGGGAGCTGCCGGCTTCATCGCCGCGCTGGAGGCCAATGCCCGGATCCCGCAGGAGGAACGGCAGCGCCTTGCCGCGGCACGAACCTCGTTCGTGCCCAATTGCGCCGGCGAAGCCGTTGCGGCGGAAGCGGTCGCGGCGCGAACGCCGGCCGGGCGGGCCTTCGCGGCCTATCTCGCGGCAGCGGCCGACTTCTACGGCGGCCGATTTCCCGAGGCGCGAACCGCCTTCGCCGCATTGACGCAGGCGCCCGATCCATGGGTCCGCGAAACCGCGCTCTACATGGTGGCCCGCAGCGAGCTCAATCGCGCCCTGCTCTCGATCCTCGACGAATATGGCTGGTTCGTCGAGCCGGAGCGGCGCGACCTCGCGGCGGTGGCCGCGGCTGGTGCGGGGCTGCAATCCTATCTCCGGGCCTATCCGAACGGGCGCTATGCCTCGTCGGCGCGCGGCCTCACCCGGCGCGTGGCCTGGCTGGCCGGCGACCGCCAGGCGCTCGCCGCTGCCGTCGACGCCCAGCTCGCTGGACGCGGAGCGTTCGACGGCCGCGCCGACAGCGTCGCCTTCGCCAACGAGGTCGATTCCACCCTGATCGCCGGCGCGACGCCGGCCGCGCCACGCAATCCCCTGCTGCTCGCGGTCGTCGACCTCCAGCGGCTGCGCTGCGAGAGCGAGGCGGGCGGCATCGGCGTCGTCTGCGACCGGCGGATCAGCCGGGAGGAGCTGGAGCGGCAGGCCCCGCACTTCGCCGGCGAAGAGGCGCTGTTCGAATATCTGCGCGCCTCCGAAGCCTTCTACGTCCGGAGAGAGCCGCGGGAGGTCATTTCGCTGATCCCCGATGCGGCGCGGCAGGGCCGCTTCACCTATCTCCAGTTCAGCCGGCAGGTGCTGCGGGGATTGGCTCTCGATGCGGTTGGCGATCCCAACGCGCGGGCGTTCTGGCTCAGCCTCTTCGACGGCGCCGTCCAGCCCTACCAGCGCGAGGC
>JAXDPC010000175.1:0-3575 GCA_034668525.1 Sphingomonadales bacterium | reverse complement strand
CGAGCCGGCCCATCGGACGCGCGCCGTAATTCTTGTCATAGCCCTTGTCGACGAGCCACTTCCTCGCTTCCTCGTCGAGCTCGATATGGACGTTGCGGTCGGCGAGCTGCAGCTCGAGCTGCAGGATGAACTTGTCGACGACGCGGCTGACGACCTCGGGCGGAAGGTAGCCGAACGGCACGATCGCATCGAGCCGGTTGCGGAACTCCGGCGTGAACATCCGCTTGATCGCTTCCTCGTCCTCGCCCTCGCGGGTCATGGCGCCGAAGCCGACCGCCTCGCGCGCCATGTCGCTGGCGCCCGCATTGGTGGTCATGATCAGGATCACGTTGCGGAAATCGACCGATTTGCCATGGTGGTCGGTGAGCCGCCCGTTGTCCATGATCTGGAGAAGGATGTTGAACAGGTCCGGATGCGCCTTCTCGATCTCGTCGAGGAGGAGGACGCAGTGCGGATTCTGGTCGACCGCGTCGGTCAGCAGCCCACCCTGGTCGAAGCCGACATAGCCCGGAGGCGCGCCGATCAGCCGCGAGACCGAGTGCCGCTCCATATATTCGGACATGTCGAAGCGCTGCAGCGGCACGCCGAGGATCGAGGAGAGCTGGCGCGCCACCTCGGTCTTGCCGACGCCGGTGGGCCCCGAGAAGAGGTAGTTGCCGATCGGCTTGTCGGGATCGCGCAGGCCCGCCCGCGACAGCTTGATCGCCGAGGCGAGGACCGAGATGGCGGCGTCCTGGCCGAACACGACCCGCTTGAGGTCGCGGTCGAGATGCTCGAGCGTCTTCTTGTCGTCGGCGCTGACGCTCTTGGGCGGGATCCGCGCGATGGTCGCGATCACCGCCTCGATCTCCTTCACCGTGATCGTCTTCTTGCGCTTGTTGGGCGGCACCAGCATCTGCATCGCGCCGACTTCGTCGATCACGTCGATCGCCTTGTCGGGAAGCTTGCGGTCGTTGATGTAGCGCGCCGACAGCTCGACCGCGGTCTTGTTCGCGTCCGGCGTGTATTTGACGCTGTGATGCTCCTCGAAGGCGGAGCGCAGCCCGGTCAGGATCTTGATCGTGTCCTCGACCGTCGGCTCGTTGACGTCGATCTTCTGGAAGCGCCGGAGCAAGGCCCGGTCCTTCTCGAAATGGTTGCGGAACTCCTTGTAGGTGGTCGATCCGATGCAGCGGATCGCGCCGTTGGAGAGCGCCGGCTTCAACAGGTTCGACGCGTCCATCGCGCCGCCGGAGGTGGCCCCGGCGCCGATCACCGTATGGATTTCGTCGATGAACAGGATCGCGTGCGGAAGCTTCTCCAGCTCGTTGACGACCGCCTTCAGCCGTTCCTCGAAGTCGCCGCGATAGCGCGTGCCGGCGAGCAGGGCGCCCATGTCGAGCGAGTAGATCACCGCCGGCCTCAGCACGTCGGGGACGTCGCCCTCGACGATCTTGCGCGCCAGCCCTTCCGCGATCGCGGTCTTGCCGACGCCCGGATCGCCGACATAGAGCGGGTTGTTCTTCGATCGGCGGCAGAGGATCTGGATGGTCCGGTCGACCTCGGGTCCGCGGCCGATCAGCGGGTCGACGCGGCCCTCCTGCGCCTTCTCGTTGAGGTTGACGGTGAACTGCTTGAGCGCGCTTTCGGGCTTCTTCTTGCCCTCCTCGGTCTTCGCCTCCTCGGCGCCCTTGACCTCGGCGGGCTCGGCCGCGGCCTGCCCCTTGCCGACGCCGTGGCTGATATAGCTCACCGCGTCGAGCCGGCTCATGTCCTGCTGCTGGAGGAAGTAGACGGCGTAGCTCTCGCGCTCCGAGAACAAGGCGACGAGCACGTTGGCGCCGGTCACCTCGTCGCGGCCCGACGACTGGACGTGGAGGATGGCGCGCTGGACGACGCGCTGGAAGCCGCTGGTCGGCGCCGGATCGGTCTCCGCCTCGACCTTCAGCGCCTCGAGCTCGTTGTCGAGATAGCCCCGCACGGCATCGCGCAGCTCCGTAAGGTCGACGCCGCAGGCCGCCATCACCTTGGTCGCGTGCGCGTCCTCGATCAAAGCGAGCAGGAGATGCTCGAGCGTCGCATATTCGTGCCTGCGGCCGCTCGCTTCGGCGAGGGCGTTGTGCAGCGTCTGTTCGAGTTCGCGGGCAAAGGACGGCATGTTGCTGATCTACTCCTGGCGCCCGCGCCGATTCACGGACTGCTTCTTCGCTCTAATGTCGGAACGCGCAATCGGTTCATCAAGCCGCATGTTCGCTGCGGGCACGAGCGCGAAGGCCGCTCCGGCGTCATTTCCTGAATAGCTCGTCTGCGCTTGCGCGGAACTGAACCGACGCGTCGAGCTTCGCCCGCACCCGCCCGATCTCGGCCTGGAGGGCCGAGATCCGGGCTTCGAGCTCTTCGACGGAGAAGGGATCGAGGTCCTGCCTGGCCAGCTGAGCCAGCGGATCGTCCGGCTTGCTGGGGAAAAGCTCGTCGAGGTCCATGGCTGCAGAATCCTCCGGAACGCCGCCTTGTGTCAAGCTGCCGCTCGAAGCTAGAAACGGCGTGCAGCAGGGGGCAGGCATGGGCGCGGTTCCTGATCGGATGATTGCGATCGACCCGGACCAGCCGGGCGAGGCGGATGTCCTGCGTCCCGTCGGGCGGCCGGTGCCCAGGCCAGGGCCGGGGGAAGTGCTGATCGCCGTCGCCGCGGCCGGCGTGAACCGGCCCGATATCCTCCAGCGCCGCGGCCTCTACCCGCCGCCGCCCGGAGCGCCCTCGATTCCCGGCCTCGAGATCGCCGGGGTCGTCGCCCTGCTCGGCGAGGGCGTCGCCGAGCTCCAGCCGGGCCAGCCGGTCTGCGCCCTCGTCGCCGGCGGCGGCTATGCCGAATATGCCGTCGCCCCCGCCGGTCAGTGCCTGCCGGTGCCCGGCGCGCTGTCGATGATCGAGGGCGCGGCGATGCCCGAGACCCTCTTCACCGTCTGGACCAACCTGTTCGAGCGCGCCTTCGCCCGCGAAGGCGAGTGGGTGCTCGTCCACGGCGGCACCAGCGGCATCGGCACGATGGCGATCGCTCTGGGCAGGCTGTTCGGCCTCCGGATGATCGTGACCTGCGGCTCGGACGAGAAATGCCGCCGCGCCGAAGCGCTCGGCGCGGATCACGCCGTCAACTACCGAAACGCCGATTTCGTCGCGGAGGCGAAGCGCATCACCGGCGGCCGCGGCGTCGACGTGGTGCTCGACATGGTCGGCGGCGACTATCTGCCCCGCAACCTCGATTGCCTGGCCGAGGAGGGGCGGCACGTCTCGATCGCCGTCCAGCGCGGCGCCACCGCCGAGCTGAACATCGCCAAGCTGATGATGCGGCGCCTCTGCCTCACCGGCTCGACCCTCCGCGCCCGATCGGTCGAATTCAAGAGCCTGGTCGCCGACGAGATCGCCCGCAATGTCTGGCCGCACGTCGCGGAGGGGCGCCTCAAGCCGGTGATCGATTCCACATTTCCTCTTGCCCAGGCCGCAGAAGCGCATCGGCATATGGAGTCTGGCGATCACATCGGTAAGATCATCCTTCGGACGGCCTGATCATAGTCGGCGTGAAGCCGCTAATAATGCTG
>JAXDPC010000174.1:0-3165 GCA_034668525.1 Sphingomonadales bacterium | reverse complement strand
CGCCGCCGCATCGCCTCAATTTCAACTATGGCTGCCAGTCCGTCGACGCGGCGCGCGCTTATGGCGCAATGGCCGAGGCCGGCCAATTGGTCGAATCTTGGGCGGCGGCGGGCGACCTCCTCGAGACTCGGCAGGTGCGCGAGCCGCGGCGCTGAGGACGTAGCCTCAGCTCCAGAGCGTCTTCCGGTAGCGCTCGAAGCAGCGCGCGCCGGCGGCGAGGCGGATCAGGGCGCCTTCGGCCATCGCCCGGGCCCGGCGCGGGTCGCCGGCGACGAGCGGGCGGAGCACCTTGTCGTTCCAGTCCCGGCTGTGGCGCACGTCGAGCGTCGCGTGGAGCTCGAAATAGCGGCGCGCCTTGCCGGAGAGGCCGAGGCGGCGAAGACCGTCGGCGACGGCGCGGCTCCGGCCCGGAGCGGTGAGCTCGATGACTCCGAGCGCGCCGATCGCGTGCCAGGCGTAGCGGCGGTTGGCGGCCATCGCCGTCATCGCATTGGCCAGGGCGAGGCTCTCCCAGACCGTGTCCTCGATCTCCGCCCGCAGGCCCAGCTCCTCGATCAAGGCGGCGAGCATCGGGCCGTGCATGCCCTTGGGATTGCCGCGGCCCATCTCGTCCCAATAATTGTTGGCGAGCTCGAGCTTGGCTTCGGCGGGCACCTTGACCTGCGCCATCGCGGTCAAATCCTCGAAGCCGGCCTCTCCCGCAGCCTCCTGGCCGAGGAACCAGCGGAAGGCCTCGAGGTCGGCCGTTTCGGCAAGCCAGGGGAAGAGGGGGTCGCCCTGGCCCGAACCGACCTCCTGCAGCGCTTCGAACCAGGCGACGAAGCCCTCCGGATCGTCCGGCGCAGCGGCCGCGCGACCGGCGATCTCGGCGCGCAGCTCCTCGAGGAACGCGCCTTCGAGCCGCTGCATGCGCGCATCCGCGTCGATCCGCTCTCGCCAGTCGCCGGTCGGGAAGCCGGGCGCGAGGCGCCGGCGGTTCCACCGAGCGAAGCCGCGCTGGAAGTCGTCGTTGAGGAATTGCGAGCCCGCCGGAGCGGCCCCGTCCTGAATTCTGGTCGCCAAGTGTCTGATCCCCGGTGAGACTTTGAGTTGCAGGGAGAAACCAGCAGGGGCGCGGGATGTTCCTGCCAAACCCGGTCGTTCATGCAGGGTGACGGGGCGGGCACGGGGAAGTAGATGGACGCGATGACGCCGGTGACAGAGCTTTCGGAGCGTGCCCGCGAGGTGTTCCGGATGGTCGTGGAGAATTATCTCGGCGCCGGGCACCCGGTCGCCTCGCGGACGATTTCGCGGCTCCCCGGCATGAACCTCTCGCCGGCCTCGATCCGCAACGTCATGCAGGATCTGGAGGAACTCGGCCTGCTCAGCCATCCGCACACGTCCGCAGGGCGGGTGCCGACCGAGACCGGGCTCAGGCTGTTCGTCGACGGGATGATGCAGGCCGCCGAGCCGAGCGCCGAGGAGCGCGCCGCGATCGAGGGGCGGCTGGAGCGGGGCGGGCCGATCGAGGAGGCCCTGTCCGCGGCGACGGCCGCCCTCTCCGGCCTTTCCGCCTGCGCGGGGATCGTGCTGGTGCCCAAGCGCGAGCCGGTGCTCAAGCAGCTCGGCTTCGTGCAGCTCTCGCCGACCCAGGCGCTGGCGGTGATGGTCGGCGCCGAGGGGACGGTGGAGAACAGGGTGGTCGAGCTACCGGCCGGCGTGACCGCCTCCGCGCTTGCCGAGGTCGGCAATTATGTGAGCGCACGCCTCTCGGGGCTCACCCTGCACGAGGCGCGGGCACGGCTGGCCGGGGAGATCGGGCGCGGCAAGGCGGCGCTCGACCGGGCGGCCGGCGAGCTGATCGAGCGCGGCCTCGCCACCTGGTCCGAGGACGGCGACCGGCGGCCGGTGCTGATCGTGCGCGGCCAGGCCAATCTCGTCGAGCCCGGCGCCGCCGCCGACCTGGAGCGCGTCCGCCAGCTTCTCGACGAGCTCGACTCCAAGGAAGAGATCGTCCGCCTCCTCGACAGCGCGCGGGCGGGGCAGGGGATGAAGATCTTCATCGGCTCCGAGAATAAATTGTTCGCCCTCTCCGGCTCGTCGGTGATCGCGGCGCCCTATCGCGGCGGCGACGGCAAGGTGGTCGGCGTGGTCGGCGTGATCGGTCCGACGCGGTTGAACTACGCGCGGGTCGTTCCCATGGTGGATTTCACGGCACAGGCACTATCGAGATTGATGGCATGAACGACGAACAGGAACTGCAGGAAGAGACCAACCGGGCCGGCGACGGCGGCGCCGAGGAGCAGGCGCCGGAGCAGGATTTCTCGGAGCTCGTCAAGGAGCTGGAGCAGGTCCGCCAGCACGTCCTCTACGCCCAGGCCGAGACGCAGAACGTCCGCCGCCGGCTCGAGGCCGAGAAGCAGAACGCGGCCACCTATGCGGCGACCGGCTTCGCCCGCGACATGCTGTCGGTGAAGGACAATCTCGACCGCGCCCTCGCGGCGATCCCGGACGACCTTCGCCAGGACGAGCGCATGAAGGCGCTGATCGCGGGCATCGAGGCGACGGGGCGCGAGCTCGACACCGTCTTCCAGCGCAACGGCATCACCCGCGTCGAAGCGCTCGGCGAGCCGCTCGACCCCCACCGCCACCAGGCGATGCTGGAAGTCCCGAGCGACGACGCCGAGCCCGGCACGATCGTCCAGGAGATGCAGGCGGGCTACATGATCAAGGACCGGCTGCTGCGGCCGGCGCTCGTGGGGGTGGCGAAAAAGCCTTAGGCGCGGCGGGACCCGAGTGCTCGAGCAATGTGGCGCTCAAGCAGCCGCAAATAGCTGTCTGCAAGCTTGGGGCGGAACTGCCGGATTGGCTTGTCTGCCTTTTCGGTGCCGCAATTCGCGCATGCGATGACGAGGTTGTGCAGCCGGTCTGACCCGCCGTGACTTTGCGGCACAATATGGTCTCGGTGTACCAGCTTCTTGGTAAGCCGATGAGGTCCGAACTTCTTGCCGCAGTAGAAGCATGCTCCCCCATATATCTCGAAGGCGTGACCCAAGGCCTTGAGTGCCCCGCAGGGCGTTCTTTGGCTCCCGATCACACGATAGTGAGGTGTTCGATCGGAGCTCAGCTTCACAAACTCCAGCCGGTCGTACGGGAGCCCGTCCAGCGGGTGCTTTGCAATGGGAT
>JAXDPC010000173.1:0-3658 GCA_034668525.1 Sphingomonadales bacterium | reverse complement strand
GCGAAGCCCTGGCTCGACATCTCCTTGATGTCGGCGCCGGCGGCGAAGGCGCGCTCCGAGCCGGTGAGGACGCCGCAGCGCTGCTCCGGATCGGCGTCGAAGGCGCCGAACGCCTCGATCAGCTCGGCCAGGACCTGCCTATTGAGCGCGTTGAGCGCCTTCGGCCGGTCGAGCGTGATCAATGTGACCGCGCCGCGGCGTTCGACCCGGATGGTCTCGTAGGTCATGTCGGGCTCCGCCGGGCTGCCCGCCGATCCGCAAAAGGGGAGCGGGCAGCCCGATCGGCTTATTGCTCGTTGCCGGCCGGCTTGTCGCCGCCGCCCTCGGCAGGCGCCTCGCCCTCGGCCGCGGCGGCGCCCTCGGCGGGCTTGTCGCCGCCCGCAGCGGGAGCGGCCTCGGCAGCATTGCCGTCGGCCGGCTTGGCCTCGTTGCCGGCCGGCGCGGTTTCGTTGCCGGCCGCCGCATTGGCGGCTTCGGCGCCGTTCGCCTGGTTGTTTGCGGCCCCGTCGCCGCCGTTGCAGGCGGCGAGCGCGAGCAAGGGCCCGGCGAGGACAATGAGCTTCTTCATCTGTAACTCCTGCTGGTAGGAAAGGCGCTGCCTTCCTAATGGCGGAGCGCGGAAAAGCAATCGGGAGCGCGTGCGGATGACGGATGCGAGGCACGACCAGGCGCGGCGGCGCTTCGAGATCGAGGAGGAGGGGGCCACGGCGATCCTGACCTATGTCCTGCGCGACGGCGTCATCGTCTTCACCCACACCATCGTGCCTGAGGAGATCGAGGGCCGGGGCATCGGCGGGCGGCTCGCCAGAGCCGGCCTGGCATATGCCCGGGAGCAGGGGCTGAAGGTCGTCCCGCAATGCTCGTTCGTCCGCGCCTATATCGATCGGCATCAGGAATATGCCGATCTGCTCGCGACTTAGCTTTGGGGCGACGGATACGCGGCGCGGGTGCCGCGTTCTCCCGGTCCCTCAGGCTGATCCCCCCGCATGACCACCCCCCAGATCCTCTCCTTCGCCGTGCTCGCCGCGATGATGGCCCTCTTCGTCTGGGGGCGCATCCGCTACGACATGGTCGCAATTCTGGCGCTGCTGGCGGCGGTGCTGGTCGGGATCGTCTCCCCGGACGACGCTTTCTCGGGCTTTTCGGACGACATCGTCATCATCGTCGGCAGCGCCCTCGTCATGTCGGCGGCGATCGAGCGCTCGGGCGTGGTCGAGGCTTTGCTCGCCCGGGTCACCAACCGCACGCAGAAGGTGGGGACCCAGCTCATCACCATCGTCGGCTCGGTGACGATCCTGTCGGCGATGGTGAAGAATATCGGCGCGCTGGCGATGATGATGCCGGCGGCCTTCCAGATGGCGAAGAAGTCGGACGCGTCGCCGTCCTGCTTCCTGATGCCGATGGCGTTCGGCTCGCTGCTCGGCGGCCTCATCACTTTGGTAGGCACCTCGCCCAACATCATCGTCAGCCGGGTGCGCGAGCAGATGACCGGCGAGCCGTTCGCCATGTTCGACTATGCGCCGGTCGGCCTCGGCCTGTCGGCGGCGGGGCTCTTGTTCCTCCGCTTCGGCTACCGGCTGCTGCCGGCGGGCCGCCGTGCCGCGCCGACGATGGGCGAGGCGCTCGACATCGAGGATTATGCGACCGAGGCGCAGGTGCCGCCGGACTCGCCGGCGGAGGGCAAGACCGTCGCCGAGCTGCGGGCGATGACCGACGACGAGATCGAGGTCACCGGCCTCCATCGCGGCGAGGTGCGACGGACCGTGCCGTTGCCCGACGCGCTGATCCGCGCCGGCGACGTGCTCATCCTCAAGGGCGAGCCGGAAGCCCTGGAGCGCGCGATCGCCGCCGCCGGGCTGGAGCTCGAGGGCCATCATCGCGAGAGCGCGGCGGGCTCGTCCAACGTCGGCGTGATCGAGGCGGTGATCGAGCGCGGCTCGCCGCTCGCCGGCGAGGCGGCCGGCCGGATGGCGCTGCACGCCCGCCACGGCGTCAATCTGATCGCGGTCTCGCGCCGCGGCGAGCGCATCACCGAGCGGCTGCGCGACATCCTGCTCTGCCCCGGCGACGTGATCGTGCTCCAGGGCCCGCTCGACACCTTGCCCGAGCGGCTCCGCGATTTGGGGTGCCTCCCTCTGGCCGAGCGCGAGCTGCGGCTCGGCAACGCCCGGCGGGGGCTGGTGCCGGTCGCAATCCTCGGCGGGGCGATGGCCTTGACCGCCATCGGCTGGGTGCCGGTGGCGCTCGCTTTTTTCGGGGCGGCGGCGCTGACTATGCTCGCCGGAGCGCTCCCGGCGCGCGACGCCTATCGCGCGATCGAATGGCCGATCTTGATCATGATCGGGGCGCTGATCCCGGTCGCGGACGCGCTTCGCACGACCGGCGGCTCGGAGCTGATCGGCGCCTGGCTCTCGGCTGCGTCGATCAGCCTGCCGCCCTGGGGCGCGGTGGCATTGATCATGGTGGCGGCGATGGCGGTGACGCCCTTCCTGAACAATGCCGCGACGGTGCTGGTGATGGCGCCGATCGCCGCCACCTTCGCCGGGGACCTCGGCTACCGCCCCGAGGCCTTCCTGATGGCGACCGCAGTCGGCGCGGGATGCGATTTCCTCACCCCGATCGGCCACCAGTGCAACACCTTGGTGATGGGCCCCGGCGGCTACCGCTTCGGCGACTATGCCCGTCTGGGAGCGCCCTTGTCGCTGCTGGTGGTGGTGGTCGGCGTGCCCCTGATCCTGGCGGTATGGCCGCTGCGCTAGCGCGAGCTCAGCACGAAAAGGTTGCCGTCCGGGTCGCGGAAGGTGGCGAAGGTGCCCCAGGGCTGCTTCTGCGGCGGCGAATCGAATTGGACGCCGCGCTCGCTGAGCTGGCGGTGCGTGGCTTCGACGTCGTCGCAGGCGAGGGCGCCGTTGAAGAAGCCGCCGATTCGATCCTCATGGCCCTCGGGTGTGAACAGGACGAAGCGGGTATCGCTGTCCGCGACCTTGAGCTCGATCCAGCGCTGGCTGTCGCTGAACGGCTGGTCGGTCATCAGGGTGAAGCCGACCTGCGCGGTCCAGAATCGGAGCGCGCGATCCTGGTCGCTTGTCGGGATGCTGACGAACTTGACGTGGGTGATCATCCAGGCCTCCTTTGCGGCCATGCATAAGGCTCGCGGCGCGCGCGGCGACAAGCTGTCCGGTAAACACTATAGTGGCGGCCATGACGGAGCCGGTGCCGCTCGACCCCTATATCGCGGACGTCCTGATGCGCGACCTGACCGGGCACGACCGCAGCCCCTCGGCCTTCCTGGTCTATCTGTGGCTGTGGCGGATGAGCCGCGGCGCCGGCCGCGAGCGCATCGGCGCCAGCCTGCAGACGATCGCGACCCAGACCGGCCTTTCCAAGTCTGCGGTGCAGGCCGCGGTGCGGCACCTGAAGCGAAGGGAGCTCATCGCCGCCGAACGCAACGGACCGACGTGTGCGCCCGTATATCAGGTGCGCGAGCCGTGGCGGCGCAACGACTGACATCGTGAGAAGAATTGCGGGCGTGCCCCTTTGCCGGCAGGCGGAGGGCGCGCGGGGCGAGCGGGTCAGGAGGGCGTGGGCGCCTACCGGCGCGGCGGCCGCTCGTCCCGAGCCCGGCCCGTCGGAGGATCGTCGGATGTCGATTCAGGCT
>JAXDPC010000172.1:0-6055 GCA_034668525.1 Sphingomonadales bacterium | reverse complement strand
GATCATCTGCTGGGACGGTGAGGGGTCCTTCGAGACGGGCCTTCGCCTTCGCTCAGTCCCTCCTCAGGATGAGCGGTTCTTGGCATCACGCTCATCCTGAGGAGCCGTTGAGCCTGGCGAAACGGCGTCTCGAAGGACCGCCTCGCAGGATCAAGCACCTTCCCCTCGCCCGCAACCTCCATTAGCAAGCGCAGCATGACCGCGCTCGACATCGTCACCTTGCTCCTCGTCGGCGGCGGCCTCCTGCTCGGCGCCATGCGCGGCTTCGTCCAGGAGGTGCTGTCCCTCGCGGCCTGGGTCGTCGGCATCGCCGCGCTGAAGCTGCTCCACACGCCGCTCGCCGGCGCGCTCGAAGGCGCGGTCGGCAGCTGGGGCGGGGCGGCGGTGCTCGCCTTCGCGCTCATCTTCGGCATCGTCTTCATCGCCGGCAAACTCGTCTCGCGGAGGATCGGCGGCGCCACCCGCCGCTCGATCGTCGGGCCGATCGACCGCGTCCTCGGCGCCGGCTTCGGTGCGCTCAAGGGGCTGATCGCGGCGACCCTGCTCTATCTCGCCGCAAATCTGCTGATCGACATGTGGAGCGGGCGCAGCGCCCAGCGCCCGGCCTGGATCGCCGACAGCCGCACCTATCCGCTCCTGAACGCGAGCGGCCGCGCGATCGTCGACTTCGTCGAGTGGCGCCGCGGCCCGGCCCCGGCCGAGGGCCAGGACATCGGCAACGAAGCCCAGAACGCGCGCTGATGATCCGCCTCTACGATACGATGGCGCGGGAGAAGCGCGCCTTCGCGCCCGCCGATCCGGGCCGCGTGACGATGTATCTGTGCGGCCCGACGGTCTACAACCGCGCCCATATCGGCAATGCGCGCCCGGCGGTGGTGTTCGACGTGCTCGCCCGCCTGCTGCGCCGCGTCTATCCGGACGCGCGACTCGATTATGCCCGCAACGTCACCGACGTCGACGACAAGATCATCGCGGCGGCGCGCGAGGAGGGCGTCGACCCGTCCGTGATCACCCGCCGCTTCGAGCGTCATTACGACGAGGATACGGGCGCCCTCGGCGTCGTGAAGCCGCCGATCACCCCTCACGCCACCGAGCATGTCGCCGACATGGTGGCGATGATCTCCCGCCTGATCGAGACCGGCAACGCCTACGAGGCGGACCGCCACGTCCTCTTCCACGTCCCCTCCGATCCCGATTACGGCGCGCTCGGCCGGCGCGACCGCGAGGCGATGATCGCCGGCGCCCGCGTCGAGGTCGCCACCTACAAGAAGGACCCCGCCGACTTCATCCTGTGGAAGCCCTCGCCGCCCGACATGATCGGCTGGGACTCGCCCTGGGGCCGCGGCCGCCCCGGCTGGCACATCGAATGCTCGGCGATGATCGAGCGCCACCTCGGCGAGACGATCGACATCCACTGCGGCGGGCTCGATCTCATCTTCCCGCACCACGAGAACGAG
The DNA here is from genome assembly GCA_034668525.1 of Sphingomonadales bacterium. Taxonomy (GTDB): domain Bacteria; phylum Pseudomonadota; class Alphaproteobacteria; order Sphingomonadales; family Sphingomonadaceae; genus Allosphingosinicella. The sequence goes on along the minus strand of JAXDPC010000172.1, from coordinate 4,598 downwards.
ATCGCCCAGAGCCGCTGCGCCCATGGCGGCGCGCCGCTTGCCCGTTTCTGGGTCCATAACGGCTTCCTCTCGATGGCAGGCGGCGAGAAGATGTCGAAAAGTCTCGGCAATGTCGTGACCATCGGCGAGCTGCTTCAGCAAGGGCACAAGGGCGAGACGCTCCGCTTCGCCTTGCTCTCGGCGCATTACCGCCAGCCGCTCGAATGGTCGTCGCAGCTCGTCGCGCAGGCGAAGGCGACGCTCGACCGGCTCTACCGCGCCGCCGGCGAGGCGGAGGCCGGGGAGGTGGATGCCGGCGTGCTCGACGCGCTCGCCGACGACCTCAACACGCCGCTCGCATTGTCGCGCCTCTCCGCGATCGACGATTCGGCGGTTCTCCGCGCGTCGGCGAACCTGCTCGGCTTGCTCGAAACCGGCGTCTCCGGCTGGTTCCAGGGCGAGGGCGATTCGCGGATCGACGCACTCGTCGCCGCGCGCGCCGAAGCCAAGGCCCGGCGCGATTTCGCCGAGGCCGATCGCATCCGGGCCGAGTTAGCAAGCGAGGGTGTTCTTTTGGAGGACGGCTCAGCCGGCACCACTTGGCGCCGAGGCTGATGCTGTAAAGGTTCCTTGACATCGGCGTAGATCGGCTGTAAAGCTTCCTTTCCAAGGGAGGCTTCGCATGAACAATCGCCGCTACTATCTCGAGCTGAGCTCCGCCTTCGCGCTCTACGTCGGTCTGCTCGTCGCGTCGAACCTGATCGACGACGCCTTCCACGTCACCGGCGGCGCCCGGATCGCGCTGGCGCTGACGCCGATGATCGGCGCCGCCGCGGCGGGCTGGGCGGTGATGCGGGGCATCTGGCGGATGGACGAGCTCCAGCGCCGCATCCAGCTCGACGCGATCGCCATGGCCTTCCTCGCCACCGCTCTCATCACCTTCGGCTGGGGCTTCGCCGAGGAGGCCGGCGCGCCGCGCCTCTCCGCCTTCCTGGTCTGGCCGGTCATGGCGGTGTGCTGGATGATCGGCCTCGTCATCGCCCGGAGCCGCTACCGGTGAACAATCGTCTCAAGGAGCTGCGCGCCGAGCGGGGATGGAGCCAGGGGCACCTCGCCGAGGCGCTCCAAGTCTCCCGCCAGACCGTCAACGCGATCGAGAACGGCCGCTACGACCCCAGCCTTCCGCTCGCCTTCACCATCGCCGCCCTTTTCGCCCTCGCCATCGAAGACATTTTCCATCCCTGAAAGGAACGACCCATGCGTCCCCTCCAGATCTTCGCCGCCTTGTTCCTCTTGCTGTTCGCCGTCACCCACGCCCTCGCTGCCGAGCCGGCGCCGCCGCGCTTCACCGTCACCGTTCAGGGCTCCGGCCCCGACGTCATCCTCATCCCCGGATTGTCCTCGTCCGCCGCCGTCTGGGACGCGACCGCCGAGCGGCTCAAGGCGCGCCACCGCGTCCACCTCGTCCAGGTTGCCGGCTTCGCCGGCGCGCCGGTCGCGGGCAATGCCGAAGGCCTGGTGGTCGCGCCGCTCGCCGACGCGCTCGCCGCCTACATCACCGAGCATCGCCTGCGCGCTCCTGCCGTGATCGGCCATTCGCTCGGCGGCGAGACCGCCCTGATGCTCGCCGCGCGCCACCCCGAGGCAGTCGGCCGGGTCATGGCCGTCGATTCGCTCCCTTTCTACAGCCTGCTGTTCAACCCCGCCGCGACCGTCGAATCGGTGCGCCCTCAGGCCGATGCGATGCGCGCCGCTTTGCTCGGGCAGAGTGACGACCAGGCGGCCGCCGCCGTCACCGCGAGCATGGCCCGTCTCGTCCGCACCGAAGCGGCGCGCGCGGCGCCGATCGCCTGGGGTCGCGCTTCGGACCGCGGCGTCGTCGCCCGCGTGATCCACGAGCTGATCACCACCGATCTGCGCCCCGAGCTCGGCCGGATCCGCGCGCCGCTGACCGTGCTCTACGGCTGGGATCCGCTCTACGGCGTGCCCGCCGAAGCGATCGACGGAATCTTCCGCTCGGCCTACGCCAATGCGCCCGGCGCGACCCTGCAGCGCATCGACGGAACCTTCCACTTCATCATGTTCGACCAGCCCGAGGCCTTCGCCGCCGCGGTCGACCGTTTCCTCCAATAGGCCCGGTGGCGGTCGGCGCGCGGTGCCTCTATAGGCGCCGGGTGCCGACCGCCCTCTACAATCGCGACATCCTCCGCCTCGCGGCCGCCATTCCCCATCTCGGCCGGCTGGAGGCTCCGCAGGGCACCTCGGAGCGGAGCTCCCCGGTCTGCGGCAGCCGCGTCGCCGTCGACCTCGTCCTCGACGAGGAGGGGCGGGTGGCCGCGATCGGCCAGGAGGTGAAGGCCTGCGCGCTCGGCCAGGCCTCGGCCTCGCTGATGGGCGCCGCCGCGCCCGGCCGCTCGCCCAAGGAGCTGGCGGACGCGCGCGACGCCTTCGCGGCCTGGCTGCGCGGCGAGCGCGACGACCCCGGCGACTGGCCCGGCCTCGCCGTCTTCGCCCACGCCCGCGCCTACCCCGCGCGCCACGCCTCGATCCTGCTCGCCTTCGAAGCCGCCGCCGAAGCGGCCCGGAAGGCGACGTCGCGATGAACGGCGAGACTCCGGAGGCCGCCGCCCTGCTGCTCCGCGACGGCGTGATCATGCTCGGCGCGGCGATGCTGTTCGTGATGCTGTTCCGGCGGCTGGGGCTCGGCGCCGTCCTCGGCTATCTCGTCGCCGGCGCTCTGGTCGGGCCGCACGCGCTCGGCCTGATCGGCGCGCCCGAGGAGATGCTCCACGTCGCCGATTTCGGCATCGTGCTCCTCCTCTTCCTGGTCGGCCTCGAGCTCAATCCCAGCCGGCTGCTGCGCTTGAGGCACGACATCTTCGGGCTCGGCTTCCTCCAGGTCGCCGCAAGCGGGATCGTCATCGCCGGCCTTGTCCACGTGGCCGCGGGCTTCAGCTGGGCCGCGTCGCTCGCCATCGGCCTGCCGCTCGCTCTCTCCTCGACCGCGCAGGTGCTGCCGAGCCTGCGCTCCTCGGGCGACATCCATACCCCCGCGGGAGAGCGCGCTTTCTCGATCCTGCTCTTCCAGGACCTCTCGATCGTGCCCTTGATCACGATCATCGCCGCTTTGTCGCGGGCGCCGCTCGATCCGTCCGCGCCGCCGGGCTGGCAGCTTGCGCTCTACACATTGGGCGCGATCGGCTTCCTCGTGCTCGCCGGCCATTTCCTGATCAACCCGCTCTTCCGCCTCGTCGGGCGGATTTCCGAGCGCGAGCTGTTCGTCGTCGCCGGCCTGTTCATCGTCCTCGCTTCGGCCGCGGTGATGGAAGCGCTCCACCTTTCCGCGGCGCTCGGCGCGTTCGTCGCCGGAGTGATGCTCGCCGATTCGCCCTACCGGCACGAGCTCGAGGCGGACATCGATCCGTTCCGCTCGATCCTGCTCGGCCTGTTCTTCGTCTCGATCGGGATGATGCTCGATCTCGGCGCGATCACGCGCAGCCCCGGCTTCGTCATCGGCATGGCGGCCGCTCTGATCGCGGTGAAGGCGGCGGTCCTGTTCGGCCTCGCCCGCATGTTCGGACTCGAGAGCCGGCGCGCGGTGAAGCTCGGCCTCCTGCTCAGCCAGGGCGGCGAGTTCGCCTTCGTTTTGTTCGCCGCCGCCCAGCGCGCCGTGCTGATCGAGGCCGAGGCGGCGAGTCTGTTCGGAGCGATCGTCACTCTGTCGATGGCGACGACGCCCTTCCTGATGATGCTCAACGACAAGCTCGACCAGCGCGCCTCGCGCCATCAGGCCGACGGGCTCGACGGGCCGGAAGACTCCGCGCCGTCGCGGGCGATCGTGGTCGGCTACGGCCGCTTCGGCCAGACCGTCTCGCAGATCATGATGGCCAAGGAGATCCCGGTCACCCTGATCGACTCGAAGCCGAGCCAGATCGAGATTTCGGGCAGCTTCGGAATGAAGGTCTATTATGGCGACGGGACCCGCATCGACCTGCTCCGCATCGCCGGTGCCGGCGAGGCCGAGGCGATCTTCTTCTGCCAGGACGGGCCGCCGATGAATGCGCGCCGGCTCGAGCCGATCCTCGAGGCCTTCCCCCAGGCCTCGGTCTTCGTCCGGACCTTCGACCGGCTGCACCTGATCGAGCTCAGCAGCCTCGATCTGCACTGCGTCATCCGCGAGGTGTTCGAATCGGCGGTGTGCATGGGCCGCGAGGCTTTGCTCGCCTTCAAGGTCGACGCGGAGGAGGCTGAGCGGGTCATCTCCGAATATCGCGAGCGCGACCTGCAGCGCCTCGAACAGCAGAGCGCGACCGGCGACATCCGCGCGCTTCGCGAGAACATGTTCAGCCCGTGGAACCCGATCGGCGATCGCGCCGAGGACGATAGCTCACCCGGCTGAAGCCAGGGCCGCGACGATCCGCTCGACCACTTCTTCGTGCGGAACCGGCTCGGTGCTGACCCGCATATGGGCCTCGGCGTAGATCGGGTTGCGCTGCGCCGCGAGCGCGCCCAGCGCGGCGCGGGGCTCCTTGTCGCGGAGGAGCGGGCGGGTGTCGCGGCGGCCGACGCGCTCGGCCAGCGTCTCGATCCCGGCGTCGAGCCACACCGCGATGCAGCGC
>JAXDPC010000171.1:0-4866 GCA_034668525.1 Sphingomonadales bacterium | reverse complement strand
TTGGCGACGTCGCCGCTGGTGCGGATGCCGCCGTCCGCGATCACCGGCACTCCGGACTTCGCGGCCTCGGCGGCGGCGTCCATCACCGCGGTGAGCTGGGGCACGCCGACCCCCGCGACCACCCGCGTCGTGCAGATCGAGCCCGGCCCGATCCCGACCTTGACCGCGTCGGCGCCCGCATCGACCAGGGCGCGGGTCGCCTCCGCGGTGGCGACGTTGCCCGCGACGATCTGGACCGCGTTCGACAGCCGCTTGATCCGCTCGACGCTGGCGGCGACGTCGCGATTGTGGCCGTGGGCGGTGTCGATCACGATGAGGTCGCAGCCGGCGTCGATCAGCGCCTCGGTCCGCGCCATGCCCTTGTCTCCAACCGTGGTCGCGGCGGCGACCCGGAGACGGCCGGACGAATCCTTGGTCGCGTCCGGGTAGGTGACCGCCTTCTCGATGTCCTTGACCGTGATCAGCCCGGCGCAGCGGCCCTCGCCGTCGACCACGAGCAATTTCTCGATCCGCCTATGGTGGAGCAGCCGCCGGGCCTCGTCCTGGCCGACGCCGGGGCGGACGGTGACGAGATCGTCGCTGGTCATCAGCTCGGAGACCGGCTGGCGCGGATTCTCGGCGAAGCGGACGTCGCGGTTGGTGAGGATGCCGACCAGCCGCCCGCCCGCCTCGGTGACCGGGATGCCCGAGATCCGGTGCTTTGCCATCAGCTCGAGAGCCTCGGCGAGCGTCTGCTGGGGGCGGATCGTTATCGGGTCGACCACCATGCCGCTCTCGAAGCGCTTCACCGCGCGCACCGCCGCCGCCTGCTCCGCGGGTTCCATGTTGCGGTGGAGGACGCCGAGGCCGCCCAATTGCGCCATCACGATCGCCATGTCCGCCTCGGTCACCGTGTCCATCGCCGAGGACAGGATCGGGATGTTGAGCGATATCTTGGGCGTAGCCCGGGTGCGCACATCCGCCTGGCTCGGCAGCACGCTCGATGCGCCGGGCTGCAGCAGCACGTCGTCGAAAGTGAGGCCGAGGCGGATGTCCATGTGGGTCTCGTCAGGATTCGGTGGGGTTCTATAGGAAAGCGACCCGCAAGGCGCTAGGGCCGGGGCTCCTCCCCCGCCCGATCCGTCAGGTCCATGAAGTTGCGGGCCGCCTCGCGGTCGGCTTCGTCCTTGAAGGCCACATCGAGGTCCGGCGCGGCGCCGAGGACGTGAAGCAGGACCCAGAGGGCGAAGCGGGCGCGCCGGTCGGTCTCCAGGCCGAAGTCGACCCGCATCCGCTCGATGCCCGCCTCGAGCGCGGCCGGAGGGACCGCGGCCAGATCCCCGGTACCGAAATAGCGGCGCAACTGGTCGTCATAATCCATCTATCGGCTCCGCGGCGGCTGGTAGAGCGCGGGATCGGCGAGCCGGCGGGCGAGCGCGACCAGGAGGTCCGCATCCTCGGCGGCGCCCTCGAGCGGGAGATCGGGGCGCGCCTCGTCGCTGGGCGCGTGATAGGCGCCCGCAAGGAAGGCGTTGAGCAGGGCCATGTTGGCGAACGAGCCGCCCACCATCACCGCGGGGACGCCGGCCCGGGCGAGCGCATAGCCGTCCTGGCGGCGCAGGAAGGCGTCGGCGGCATGGGTCTCGTCCAGCCGCCGTCCGAGCGAAGCGGCGGTGTCGGCGATCGCCCGGTCGAGCGGCGCGATGCCATGGCCGACCACGGCGACGGGCTCGCCGCGGCCGTGGATCGCGACCGTGTCCATGTTGATCGCGGCGACGATCGAGCCGATCGGCACCACCGGATGCGCGGCGAAATGCTCGGCGCCGAGCAGCCCCTCTTCCTCCGAGGTGGTGGCGAGGACCAGGACGTCGCGCTCGGGCCGCCGCGCGGCCAGCCGCCCCGCCGCCTCGATCAGCATCGCGATCCCGCTCGCATTGTCGACCGCGCCGTTGCAGATCCGGTCGGCCGCCCCTTCCGGCCGGCACAGGCCGAGATGGTCCCAATGGCCGAGCAGCAGCACGCTCTCGCCCCCGCCGCCGGTGCCGCGGATGCGGCCGACGACGTTGTTGGAGGCGTAGCGCCGCACATTGCTCGTCACCTCGAAGCTGGCGCGCAGGTTGAGCGGGACGGCGCGGAAGGACGGGCCGGGCCGCTCGTCGAGCAGGGCCGCGAAATCGCCACCGCCCTCCGCGAGAAGCCGCGCCACTTCGCCCGCGCCGATCGTGCCTGAAATCGCCGGGATGCCGTCCTCGCGTTCCGCCCGGCTGTTCGCGCCGGCCTCCAGCAGGAGCCGCCACGGAACATCGTCGGCGACGACACCGATCACGGCAGCCGCGCCGGCTGCGGCGACGGTGCGGACGCGGTCCTCATAAGGCGCAAATCCCGGCACGTCCGGCGGCTCCACCAGGATCAGCACGACCGCACCCCGCAGATCGGCGCCGGCGAGCTGGTCGATGCCGCGCGCGCGGTCGACGAAGCCGTGGCCCGCGAAGACGACCGGCGCGTCCGCGATCCGCTGCTCGGCCCGGCTGCCGATCAGGGCGATGCGCCTGTCGTCGAACGCGAGCGGGCGCCCATTCGCCGTCCACCGCGCCCGATGCCCGCCGGCGCTGCGCCGGATCAATGCCACCGGCTGGTACCAGCCGCCGTCCGCTCCCGCCGGCTCCAGCCCCCGCCGCGCCAGCTCCGCCGAGATATAGGCGATCGTGCGGCGCTCGCCCTCCGTCGCCGGCGCGCGGCCTTCGAAGGCATCGCTCGCCAGCATTTCGATATGGCGCATCATCTCGGACGGCGTCACCGGCGCGTCGCGCGGCGCCGCTGCGGGCGCGGCGGCGAGCAAGGCGAACGGGAGGATGAGGCGAATCGGCATCCGGCCGCCTACTAGCTGCGGCGGGCCTTGGCGAGGACGGCCTCGGCCTGGCTCACATGCATGTCCTCGATCATCCGTCCCTCGAAGCGCTCGGCGCCGCCGGTCGCCGCCGCGATCAGCCGCCGCGCCTCCTCGACCTCCTCGTCGCTCGGGCCGAACAGCCGGTTGGCGGCGGCGATCTGGCCGGGGTGGATGACCGACTTGCCGTCGAAGCCGAAGGCGCGGCCCTGGCGGCATTCCCCGGCCAGCCCCTCCTCGTCGTCGAGCCCGTTATGGACGCCGTCGAAGGCGGCGACGCCGGCGGCGCGCGCGGCGAGGACGATGCGCTGCAGCGCGTAGGTGAGGCCGGCCCGCCCGCCGCCCGGCGCGATGCCGAGCTCCGCGCACAGATCGTTGGTGCCGGCGATGAGGCCGCGCGTCGCCGGGGCGATCGCCGCCGCGTCGATCACGCCCCGCGGAGTCTCGATCATGGCGAGCACCGGCCTCCCGGTCAGCCAGGCCGCGTCCGCCGCCTGGCGCGGCCCCTCGACCTTGGCGAGCACGACATAATCCGCCCCGCTGCGCCGCAAGGCGACGACGTCCTCGCCGTAATGAGCGGTGCCCGCCGCGTTCGCCCGGATCGCGACCAGCCGGTCGCCGAAGCCTTCGCGGGACGCTGCCACCGCCGCCGCCCGCGCCGCCGCCTTGTCCTCGCCGCGCACCGAATCCTCGAGATCGAGCACGACCATGTCCGCGTCCAGCTCGCGCGCCTTCTCGATCGCCCGCGGGTTCGAGGCGGGGAGGAAGAGGATGCTGCGGCAGAGGCGCAGGTCGGCCGGTTTCATGCTCGTTCCGATTCCGCTTGGAAGAGGCCGGGCTTCCCTACATGATGCACGCCCGTTCCGGGAGGGGAGAAGCCGCATGATCGAGACCGTCATCACCATCCTCGTCGTGGTGGTGCTCCTGTTCCTGTTCGCGAGCATCAAGATCGTCCGCCAGGGCTATCAATATACGATCGAATATTTCGGCCGCTTCACCGTGGTCGCCCGGCCGGGGCTCAATTTCTTTCCAGCCTTCTTCTATCGCGTCGGCCGCAAGGTGAACATGATGGAGCAGGTGCTCGACATCCCCGGCCAGGAGATCATCACCAAGGACAACGCCATGGTCTCGACCGACGGCGTCGTCTTCTTCCAGGTGCTGGACGCGGCCAAGGCCGCCTATGAGGTTTCCGACCTCTATCTCGCGATCATGCAGCTCACGACGACCAACCTCAGGACGGTGATGGGCTCGATGGACCTCGACGAGACCCTCTCCAAGCGCGACGAGATCAACTCGCGCCTGCTGGTCGTCGTCGACCAGGCGACCGAGGCCTGGGGGGTCAAGATCACCCGCGTCGAGATCAAGGACATCCGCCCGCCCGCGGACATCGTCAACGCCATGGGCCGCCAGATGAAGGCGGAGCGCGAGAAGCGCGCGGTGATCCTCGAGGCCGAGGGCAGCCGCGCCTCGGCCATCCTCAGGGCCGAGGGCGAGAAGCAGGGCCAGATCCTCGAGGCCGAGGGACGCCGCGAGGCCGCCTTCCGCGACGCCGAGGCCCGCGAGCGCGCCGCCGAGGCCGAAGCCAAGGCGACCCAGGTCGTCTCCGAAGCGATCAAGGACGGCAACACCCAGGCGATCAACTATTTCGTCGCCCAGAAATATGTCGACGCGATCGGCCTCTTCGCCTCCTCGCCCAACAGCAAGACCATCCTCTTCCCGGTCGAGGCGACGGCGCTGATCGGCACCTTGGGCGGCATCGGCGAGCTCGCCCGCGACGCGCTCGGCAGGGGCAATGGCGACGGCGGCGCCGCGCCCGCCCGCCGCGGCCCGTTCGAAGGCGGCGGCCAGTGAATTTCGCAAGCCTCGAGCCCCATTGGTGGTGGCTGCTCGCCGCGGCCCTGCTTGCTCTGGTCGAACTTGTCGCGCCGGGCATCTTCTCGATCTGGATCGCCGGCGCGGCGGCCGCGACCGGGCTCGCCGTCCTGGCCTTCGACCTCCCG
>JAXDPC010000170.1:0-12427 GCA_034668525.1 Sphingomonadales bacterium | reverse complement strand
CCGTGATCGCGGCGAGAATCCGCTCGGGCGTTGCCGGGGCGTCCAGCTGCGGCAGCCCCTTGCCGGCCGCGGCGGCGGCGACGGCCTGGGTGAGGGCGGAGAAGACCGAGATGGCGAGCATCAAAGGCGGCTCGCCGACCGCCTTGGAGCGGTGAATTGTCGCCTCGACATTCTCGCCGCGCTCCCAGATGCGGATGTCCATGCGTGGCGGCCGGTCGCTCGCCGTGGGGATCTTGTAGGTCGAGGGCGCATGGGTGAGCAGGCGGCCGCGCTCGTCGAAGACCAGTTCCTCGATGGTCAGCCAGCCCATGCCCTGGACGAAGCCGCCCTCGATCTGCCCCAGGTCGATGGCCGGGTTGAGCGAGCGGCCGACGTCGTGGAGGATGTCGACCGCGACGACCTTGTGCTCGCCGGTGAGCGTGTCGATCACGACCTCGCTCAAGGCCGCGCCGTAGGCGAAATAGAGGAAGGGGCGGCCGCTGTGGGTTGCGCGGTCGTAATGGATCTTGGGCGTGGCGTAGAAGCCGGTCGCCGAAAGCGGGATTCGCGCGAGATGCGCCCGCCGGCAGAGCTCGGGAAAGCTCCACTCGTCGGATCCCTCCTGGCCGGCGGCGAAGGTGTCGAGCCGTTCGCGGATCGTCTCGGCGGCGTGCCGCGCGGCCATGCCGTTGAGGTCGGAGCCCGAGGAGGCTGCGGTGGCCGAGGTGTTGGGCACCTTGTCGGTGCGGGTCGCGCTGACCTTCACGGTCTCGATCGGCACCCGGAAGACGTCGGCGACCACCTGGGCGACCTTGATCATCAGCCCCTGCCCCATCTCGGTGCCGCCGTGGTTCAGGTGGATCGAGCCGTCGGCATAGACCAGCACCAGCGCGCCGGCCTGGTTGAGATGGGTGGTGGTGAAGCTGATCCCGAACTTCACGGGGGTCAGCGCGAGGCCCTTCTTGAGCACCTCATGAGAAGCGTTGAACGCCTCGACTTCGGCCCGTCGTTCGGCATAGCCGGCCCGTTCGGCGAGCTCCGCGATCAGGTCCGGCGCGACATTGTCCTCGACCCTCATGTGGTAGGGCGTCACGTCGCGGCCGGGGCCGTAGAGATTGGCCTGGCGGACGGCGAGCGGGTCGCGCCCCAGGTGCGCGGCAACGGCGTCCATCACCCGCTCGATCGCCATCATCCCCTGCGGCCCGCCGAAGCCGCGGAAGGCGGTGTTGGAGACGGTGTGGGTCTTCAGACGGTGCGAGACGATCTCGACGGCCGGCAGATAATAGCAATTGTCGGCGTGGAACATGGCGCGATCGTTGATCGCCGGCGAGAGATCGACCGTGGCTCCGCAGCGCGAGGCAAGCGTGATGCGAATGGCCTCGATCCGGCCTGTGCCGTCGAATCCCACCTCGTAGTCCGCGGTGAAATCGTGCCTCTTGCCGGTGGAGTTCATGTCGTCGTCGCGGTCGGCGCGGAACTTGGCGGGCCGCCCGGTCTTGGCCGCGACCAGCGCGCAGGCGACGGCGAAGGCGGCGGCCTGGGTCTCCTTGCCGCCGAACGCCCCGCCCATGCGGCGGACCTCGACCGCGATCTGGGCGTGGCTGCGCCCGAGCAACCTGGCGATCAGATGCTGGATCTCGCTCGGATGCTGGGTGGAGCTGATGATGTGGAGCTGGCCCTGCTCGCCCGGAAGAGCGAGCGCGGCCTGGCCTTCGAGGTAGAAATGCTCCTGCCCGCCCATTTCGAGGCTGCCGGACAACCGGTGCTCCGAGGCGGCAAGGCCGGCGTCGGCGTCGCCGCGGGCCATGACCTGGGTCGCTTCGATCTCGGAGCCGGCGGCTCTTGCGTCGGCGATCGTGACCAGGGCGGGCCGCGGCTCGACCATTGCTTTGCCCAGGCGGGCAGCACGTCGGGCGGCGCGGGTGTCGGTCGCGGCGACCAGGAAGAGCGGCTGGCCCGGATAGAGGATCTCATCCTCGGCGAGGAGCCTGTCGTCGTGGACGACCGGGCCGACATTGTTCTCGCCGCTGATGTCCGCGGCGGTGAAGACGGCGACGACTCCGGGCGCCGCTCGCACCGCGTCGAGATCCAGCGAGACGAGGGTCGCGTAGCCGTCCGCCGCGTGGCCGAAGGCCAGATGGAGCACCCCCGGCGGCTCGGGCAGATCGTCGACATAAGTCGCGGCGCCGGCGACATGGAGGTCGGCGCTGTCGTGCGGCAGCGGCTGATGGACGGCGCCCTCAGCCATGGAGCACGCTGACGGGCTCATTCTGCTCGGCCCAGATCCGGCGCAGCAGATTGGCGGCGACCTTGCGGCGGTAGGCGGCGGACCCGCGCAGGTCGTCGAGCGGCTGGTAATCCTCGGCCAGCGCCTGCGCGGCCACTTCTACATTGGCCTCCGACCAGGGCCGGCCGGTCAGGGCCGCCTCGCAGCGGGGCGCTCGGGCAGGGATGCCCGCCATGCCGCCAAAGGCGATGCGCGCTGCGCTGACGTTGCCGCCCTCGATGCGGAAGGCGAAGGCGCCGCAGACGCCGGAAATGTCGCTGTCGAAGCGCTTGGAGAGCTTGACGATTCGGATCAGCATGCCGGTCGGCGGGCGGGGGATGCGGACGCTCTCGACGAACTCGCCGGGCGCGCGGTCCTGCTTGCCGTAGCTCAAAAAGAAATCCTCGAGCGCGATGGTGCGGCGCTCGGCTCCGCGGCGCAGCGTGAGTTCCGTGCCCAGCGCGATCAGCGCCGGAGGCATGTCGCCGATCGGCGAGCCGTTGGCGATGTTGCCGCCGATCATGCCGGCGTTGCGAACCTGGACGCCGCCGATGCGGCGGACGAGCTCGCCGAGGTCCGGATGCAGGCGGGCCAGCGCCTCGCGGGCCTCGGAGTAGCGGACGGCGGCACCGAGCGTCAGGGCGTCCGGCCCCTCCTCGATCCGCCTCAAATCGGCGATGTCCCCGATGAAGACGGTCGGGCCGAGGTCGCGATGCTGCTTGGTGACCCAGAGGCCGACATCGGTGGCCCCGGCGACGATGCGGGTCTCCGGGTGCGCGAGCAGGAGGTCGGCCAGATCGTCGACGCTGGCCGGATGGCCGTAAGCGGGCCGCAGCGCACGCAACGCCTCGAAAGTGTCGTCGTCCTGTTCGGCAGCCACCGGCACGGCTTCGCCGGCCGCGAGGATCGGGCCGTAGCCGGTGCAGCGGCAAAGGTTGCCGGCGATGACGTCGCCGACCGGGACTCCGCACGTCCCCGCCGCGCCGATGCTGCGCCCGTAGAGGGACATGACGAAGCCCGGCGTGCAGAAGCCGCATTGCGAGCCGTGGCGCTCGACCATCTCCCGCTGGACGGGGTGGTTTCCCCCGAGGCTCTCCACCGTCCTCAGCGCCTTGCCGTCGATCATCGGCAAAAAGAGGATGCAGGCATTGACCGCGCGCCATTCGACCGCATCCCCGGCCAGCTCGCCGAGCAGGACCGTGCAGGCGCCGCAATCGCCCTCGGCGCAGCCTTCCTTGGTGCCGGTCCGGCGCAGCGTGTAGCGCAGATAATCGAGCACGGTGCCGGTCGGATCGACGTCATCGACCTCGATAACCTCGCCGTCGAGGAGGAAGCGGATCATCTGGGCGCTCCCGCCGCGATCCAGGCACCAAGCGCCTGCCGCTCGGCCTGGGTCATGCGGGTGGGATTCCCCAGCGGCATCACCTGCGTATCGACGGCCACCGCCTTGATCCGCGCCGAGGCCGCCCGGACATGCTCCCAGCTGTCGAGCGCCACGCCGCGCGGCGGCCGCGGCACGTTGTGACAGCCCGCGCAATGCGTCGCTAGGATCGGCGCGATCTCGGCAAAAGCGACCGCCCGGCCCGGCGCGGCGGCCTGCGCGCCGCCCGCTTTCTCCAGAGTGACGTAGGTGACGCTGGCGACGGCGAGCGCCGCAGCCACGACGATGGCCCAGCCGGCCGGCCGGCCACGGCCGCGCAGGTTGAAGACGTGACGGATCGCGACCCCGGTAAGCCCGAGCAAGGCGAGCACCAGCCACGGCCGCCCGGCGCCGTAGGTCATCGGATAATGCGGGCTGATCATGATGAACAGCACGGGCAGGGTCATGTAATTGTTGTGCAGCGAGCGCTGCTTGGCGGCCGCGCCGAGCGCCGGATCGGGCGTACGCCCGGCGATCAGGTCGGCGACCACCTTGCCCTGGTTCGGAATGATGATGAGGAACACGTTGCCGACCATCGCCGTGCCGATGATCGCGCCGACATGCAGATAGGCGCCGCGCGCGGTGAACAGGCTGTCCAGGATGGAGGCCGCAAACAGCAAGGCGACGAACCAGAACGCGCCGAGCGCGAGGTTGCTCGCGCCGACCGGCGAGCGACACAGCCCGTCATAGACCAGCCAGCCGATCACCAGCGACGCCAGGCCGATGAGGATGCCCTGAGCCTGGCCCAAATCCGCCTTGGCCGGATCGATCAGGAAGCTCTCGGCGCCGACATAATAGATGAGGACCAGTAGCGAGAAGCCGCTGATCCAGGTGAAATAGGCCTCCCATTTGAACCAGTGCAGCCGCTCCGGCATCGCGGCCGGCGCGACCTGATATTTCTGATTGTGGTAGAAGCCGCCGCCATGGACCGACCAAAGCTCGCCCGAGGCGGCGCCCGCCTCCGGCGTGGTCAGGTGATTGTCGAGCCAGACGAAATAGAAGGACGAGCCGATCCAGGCGATGCCCGCGGTCAGATGCAGCCATCGGATCGCGAGGTTGAGCCACTCGCCGACATCGACGCCCATCGCTCAGCTGCCCCGGTAGGTCGAATAAGCGAAAGGTGAGACGAGCAAAGGCACATGATAGTGGCCGCCGTCCGCCGCGACGCCGAAAGCGACGGTCACCTCGTCGAGGAAGGGGGGATCGGGCAGAGCGACGCCGAGGCCGCGGAAATAGTCCGCCACCGAGAAGCGGATCGTGTAGCGTCCTGGGGCGAGCGCGTCCTGCAGCAGATCGGGGCAGCGGCCATCGCCATTGGTGGCACCGCGCGCGATCTCGCCGTCGGGCCCGCTCAGCACCACCCTCATGCTCGCCGCGGGCCGGCCGTGCATCGTGTCGAGCACATGGGTGGAGAGCGTGCTCACGCCATGTGCTCGAGGCGCACGCGCACGATCTCGCCGATCTGCTCGAGCGCCGTGGCGATCTCGGTGTCGCGGTCGTTGGCGAGGCGGGCTTCCATCGCGGCGAGGATGCCCGCTTTGTCGGTCAGGCGCACGCAGATGATGAAGGGGAAGCCGAATTTCTCGGCATAAGCGGCGTTGAGCGCGTGGAAGCGCTCGAATTCGGCTTCCGTCAGCCGGTCGAGCCCGGCGCTGGCCTGCTCGGCTGCGCTGGCTTCGGTCAGGCTGCCGTCGACGGCCGCCTTGCCGGCCAGCTCGGGGTGGGCGCGGATCAAGGCGAGCTGTTCCTCGGGCGCCGCGTCGTGGACGACGGCCATCAGATCGGCGTGCCGGTCGCCCGACGAGGGGCGCGCATCGGCGCGCTTTTCCACCCAGGGGGAATGTTCGAACAAGGCGCTCATCGCACGACCCGCCCGACCAGCCGTAGCCGGCTCACTCCGCCGTCGGGGACGATGTTCAGCCGCACGAAGCGGACGGCGCCGAGATCGGCGAGGCCGTCGCGGAAGACATGGACCTTGTCCGCCTCGAGCTTCGCCTCGGGCAGCAGCACCGGCCAGCCTTCGGAAGCCGAAGCGATCTCCCCCAGGGATCCGGTCGCATCGGCCGCCGCCTGGAGGAAGCAGCGATCCGGATAATTGCCTTTGAAATGCGCGGTGTCGACGACGACTTCCTCGATCCGCCCAGGCGCGCCCAGCTCCAGCACCGCCCAGTCGTGCCCGGGCTCGCGCCGCCGCCGCGTCTCCCAGCCGTCGCCCATGTTCACGCCGCGCCCGGGCGCCGTGAGGTTCTCGATGCGGCCATAATGCTCGTCATTGGCGATGATGCCGCGGCCGCCATTCTCCATCGCCAATAGGTCGATGCGCGCGTCCGCTCCGACCCCGGACCAGTCCTTGACCACCCTGCCCCAGACGCGCAGCCGGGCGACGCCGCCGTCGGGGAAGATGTTGAGGCGCACGTGCGTCACCGGCTCGTCATGCTCGGCCGGCACATAGACGCGGTCGTCCCCCTGGAGCGCCAGGCGCTCGGTGACCTTCGCCCAGCCCGACTCCGGAACCGCCTCCTGGCTCCGGCAGACCTCGATTTCCGCGCCCGGCGGGTAATTGCCGGTGAAATGCCTGGTGTCGATCTCGAAGCCGGCCACCAGCCCCGGCACGCCCAGGCGGACCACGCACCAGTCGTGGCCGGGCGTCCGCTTGCGACGGCTCTCCCAGCCGTCCATCCACTTGCCGTTCTCGTCATATTTGTCCGGAACGAAGACCGGCTCGGCCGGGTCGATCAGCCGCGCCTTGTCGGCGAAGAAATCGTCGGTAGCGTAGACGACCTCGGCGCCGAGCCGCGGCTGGGCGAGATCGACGTAGTGGCGGCGCAGATCCTCAAGCATGCGGATGAGTCTCGCGCCAATGACGCGCGATCTCGATGCGCCGGCAGAACCAGACGTCCCGCTGCCCGAGCGCATGTTTCAGGAACCGCTCGAGCCCGGCGAGCTTGCCCGGCCGTCCGGCGAGCCGGCAGTGGAGCCCCACCGACATCATCTTCGGCCGCTCCTCCCCCTCGGCGTAAAGCGTGTCGAACGTGTCCCTCAGATATTCGAAGAATTGCTCGCCGGTGTGCATGTTCGCGCTGGCGAAGCGCATGTCGTTGGTCTCCAGCGAATAAGGCACGATGAGGTGGTCCCTGCCGCCGACGTCGGCCCAGAAAGGCAGATCGTCCGAATAATCGTCCGAATCGTAGAGGAAGCCGCCCTCCTCCGCCACGATCCGGCGGGTGTTGGGGCTGGTCCGGCCGGTATACCAGCCGAGCGGCCGCTCGCCGGTCAGCTGCCGGTGGACTTCGATCGCCCGCGCCATGTCGGCCCGCTCCTCGGCCTCCGGCACCCATTGATAGTTGATCCACCGCCAGCCGTGCGAAGCGATCTCGTGCCCGGCCGCGAGGAAGGCCTCCACCACCGCCGGGTTGCGCTGCATCGCCAGCGCGACCCCGAACACGGTGACCGGAACGCCGTAGCGCTCGAACAGCCGCAGCAGCCGCCACACGCCGGCGCGCGACCCATATTCGTAGATCTGCTCCATGCTCATATGCCGCGCGCCCTGGACGGGCGCCGCATTGGCGAAGTCGGAGAGGAAGAATTCCCATGCCCCAACCCCGTCGAGGACGTTGGCCTCGGCGCCTTCCTCGTAATTGAGCACGATCTGGACGGCGATCCGCGCCCCGCCCGGCCATTGCGCATGCGGCGGCGTGCGGCCGTAGCCGGCCAGGTCGCGGGGATAGCGTTCGTCGGTATGCATTGCTCATCGCCACGCTAGGACGAAACGCCGCTCTGTGCCAAGCTCGGCGCATGCGCGAGATGACCCCCGAGCCGCTGACCGCGGAGGCCTTCGCCCCGTTCGGCAGCGTGATCGAGGCGTCCGACGCGGCGGTCAAGCTCGACATCAACCAGGGCCACGCGATCCGCTACGACGCATTGGCCGAGGTGGATGCCGCCGACGGCGGCGGCGTCCCCGTCATCAGCCTCTTCCGCGCCAGGCCGCTCGCCGAACTCGTCCTGCGGACCTTCGAGCGCCACCCCCTCGGCAGCCAGACCTTCGTCCCGCTGAGCTGCAAGCCATACCTCGTCGCCGTCGCCCCGGCGGGCGACTTCGACGCCGCCCAAATCCACCTGTTCCGCGCGGAAGGCCACCAGGGCGTCCACTACCTCAAGGGCGTCTGGCACCACTTCCTCCTCGTCCTAGACGAAAGCGACTTCCTCGTCGTCGACCGGGCCGGCCCGGGAGAGAATTGCGAGGAAGTGGAGCTGGCGGAGGCTGACGAGATCCGGGTGCGGCGATGATGTTCACCAGGCGGCTGCGGGAACCGGTCATGCGGGGCGAGATCACCTGCAGCGTCCGCATCTGGCAGAGCCCGCGCGTGAAGGTCGGGGGGCGCTATCCCTTGGGGGCAGGGGCAATCCACGTGACGGCGATTCGCGAGATCGCCTTTGGCGGTATCACCCCGGAACTGGCCCGCCGCTCGGGCTTCCTGGGCGTGGTGGACCTTCTCAAGGTGGCCAAGCACGGTCCCGGCGAGAGGGTCTATCTCGTGGAGTTCGAGTATCGGGAATGAAAGCCACGACGTGTCCACAATGGGCCTGCCGCCGAGACTAGGGGAAATGTACTTCTTGGCCAAAAATTACGTATCCCCTCAGGAGAGTGCCGAGGTGGAGTTGATACCCGGCGATGAGGTTTGGGGGCGCCGCTAGGCGAAAGGATTCCCCTCAAATTGGGGGCACAAAGATGTGTCCCCGTGCAATAAGGGCATGCAGCCAAGCGTGCCGCTTCGCTAACAAAAGCTCTTTCATCTGCATTTTGACGCAGGCTATTGTACAGCGTCCTTGCGCCGTACACAGCGATCTCCGGCTCCCCTGCAGACATTCAAAGCTCCGCTGTTCGGCCCTCTGGAAGGCCATCACAGAAGTTTGATTAGAAGCCAATCAGGCATCGCCGTCCCGATCAACGCCCACACTCACCCCGCCGATAGCCAGACGAATCGTACCACGAACAAAGCCGAAATCACTAGCAGCAGCCAGTCCGTCCACTTCACCTTCCCCCGCACCAGCTTGATCAGCGCATAAGCGGTGATGCCGAACGCCAGCCCGTTGGCGATCGAGAAGGTGAGCGGGATCATCGCCAGGGTCAGGAAAGCCGGGATGGCGATTTCGGGGTCGTCCCAGGCGATGTCGGCGAGCGGGGCCATCATCAGGGCGCCGACCAGGATCAAGGCGGGGGCGGTGGCGGCGAGGGGGACGAGCTGGGCGTAGGGGGCGGCCAGCATCGTCAGCAGGAACAGGATGCCGGTCACGATCGCGGTGAGGCCGGTGCGGCCGCCGGCCTGCACGCCCGCGGCGCTCTCGACATAGGAAGTGACGGTGCTGGTGCCGGCGAGGCTGCCGAAGATGGTGGCGATGGAATCGGTGAAGAGGATGCGGTTGAGCTTCGGGATGCGGCCGTCCTCGCCGATCAGCCCGGCGCGGCGGGTCACGCCGACCAGGGTGCCGATATTGTCGAACAGGTCGACGAACAGGAAGACGAACAGGATCTCGAACAGGCCGAGCCCGTGGCTGCCCGACAGGCCGAGCACGCCGGCGAGATCGAGCTGGAAGGCGGTCTGGGCCAGCGCGGCGAGGTCGTAGGGCTGGGGCGTGAAGGCGACCGCGCCCGCGAGCCACCCGGCGAGCGTGGTCGCGACGATGCCGATCAGGATCGCGCCGCGCACCCGCCACGCCGCGAGCGCGGCCGTCACCGCGAGGCCGAAAAGAGCGAGCGCGGCGCCGGGCGCGTGGAGGTCGCCGAGCGTCACCGAGGTCGCCGGGCTGGTGACGACGATGCCGGCATTCTTGAGGCCGATCAAGGCGATGAACAGGCCGATCCCGCCCGCGACCGCCGCGAACAGATGCGGCGGGATGGCGGCGATGATGAGCTGCCGCACGCCGGCGAAGGTCAGCAACAGGAAGGCGACGCCCGAGATGAAGACGCAGCCCAAAGCGACCGGCCACGGCACGCCCATCGTCTGCACGACGGTGAAGCTGAAATAGGCGTTGAGCCCCATGCCCGGCGCCAGGGCGAGCGGCACGTTGGCGGTGAACCCCATCAGGATGCTGGCGAAGCCGGCGGCGAGGCAGGTGGCGGCCGCGACCGCCGCGACCGGCATGCCGGCCTGGCCGAGGATCGCCGGATTGACGAGCACGATATAGGCCATGGTCAGGAAGGTGGTGACGCCGGCGAGGATCTCGGTGCGCAGGTCGGTGCCGCGCGCGCCGAGCGCGAAGCGCCGCTCGAGCAGGCCCGTGGGTTCAGTTTCCACTTCGCTCATCGATGCCCCCCGATAGGCCTTAGGCGACGCGCTCCTTCAGCTGCCGGCGGAAGCTGTGGAGCAGCGGCTCGGTATAGCCGTTCGGCTGGGCGACGCCCTCGAAGACCAGAGCCCGCGCCGCCTGGAAGGCGAGGCTGGTCGTCTCGTTGCCGCGCATCGGCCGGTAGTGGGGATCGCCAGCATTCTGCGCGTCGACCTTTGCCGCCATCCGGCGCAGTGCGGCGTCGACCTCCTCCGCCGAGCACACGCCGTGCAGCAGCCAGTTGGCCATGTGCTGCGAGGAGATACGCAGCGTCGCGCGATCCTCCATCAGGCCGACGTCGTGGATGTCCGGCACTTTCGAGCAGCCCACGCCCTGGTCGATCCAGCGCACGACATAGCCGAGTATGCCTTGGGCGTTGTTGTCGAGCTCCTGGCGAATCTCTTCGGCCGACCAGTTGCGCCCGGGCGCGAGCGGGACCGTCAGCAAATCGTCCAAGCCCGGAATAGGTCGCGCCTTCAGCGCGGCTTGCCGGGCGAATACATCGACTTCGTGATAGTGGAGCGCGTGCAGCACCGCCGCTGTCGGGCTCGGCACCCAGGCCGTGTTGGCGCCCGCCCGGGGATGCGCGATCTTCTGCTCGAGCATGTCGGCCATGCGGTCGGGCGCCGCCCACATGCCCTTGCCGATCTGCGCCCGGCCGCTGAAGCCGCAGGCGAGGCCGATGCCCACGTTGCGCTCCTCATAGGCGCGGATCCAGGCGCTCCCCTTCATCTCGCCCTTCGGGATCATCGTGCCGGCGCGCATCGACGTATGAATCTCGTCGCCGGTCCGATCGAGGAAGCCGGTGTTGATGAATACGACCCGGTCCTTCACCGCGCGGATGCAGGCCGCGAGATTGGCCGAAGTCCGGCGCTCTTCGTCCATCACGCCGACCTTCAGCGTGTGGCGGCCGAGGCCGAGCATGTCCTCGACCGCGTCGAACAGGCGGTTCGTGAAGGCGGCCTCGTCGGGCCCGTG
The DNA here is from genome assembly GCA_034668525.1 of Sphingomonadales bacterium. Taxonomy (GTDB): domain Bacteria; phylum Pseudomonadota; class Alphaproteobacteria; order Sphingomonadales; family Sphingomonadaceae; genus Allosphingosinicella. The sequence continues at coordinate 1,457 of JAXDPC010000170.1, read as the reverse complement.
CATCTTGGGCTTGACGATATAGACGGAGCCGGCGCGGCTGTTGCGGAAGCGGCCGAGGCCTTTCAGGTCGTGGATGGCGATCATGCCGGTGACGATCGCGTCGAGTATGCCCTCGGGCGCCTCGCTTCCGTCGGGGAGCAGGATTGCAGGCGTGGTCATCAAATGGCCGACGTTGCGCACGAACAACAGGCTGCGGCCGGGCAGCACCAGCTGCGAGCCGTCGGGCGCCTCGTAGACGCGGTCATCTTCCAGCGACCGCGTCATGCTGCGCCCGCCTTTGTCGAAGCTGGCCTCGAGATCTCCGCGCATCAGCCCGAGCCAGTTGGCGTAGGCCGCGACCTTATCCTCGGCGTCGACCGCGGCCACCGAATCCTCGAGGTCGACGATCGTCGTCAGCGCCGCCTCCAGGACGATGTCGGCGATCCCGGCCGGATCGTCGCGGCCGATCGGATGATCGGGGTCGACGACCAGCTCGATGTGCAGGCCGTTGTTGCGGAAGAGAAGATTCGATCCGCGCCGGCCCACGAGCTGGGTGGGATCGGCGAGCGGCGGATCGCCCCCCGCGAAATCGGCCCAGGAGCCCGAGGCGAGCGGCACGGCGCGGTCGAGAAAGGCTTTGGCGCGCGCGATCACCGCCTGGCCGCGCGCGGGATCGTAGCCGCCGCCCGCGGCAGTCCCGGCGATGGCGTCGCTGCCGTAGAGCGCGTCGTAGAGGCTCCCCCAGCGCGCGTTGGCGGCATTGAGCAGGAAGCGCGCATTGAGCACCGGCACGACCAGCTGCGGCCCGGCGAGGCGGGCGACTTCGTCGTCGACATTCCCGGGTGCGATCGTGAACGGCTCGGGCTCGTCGACGAGATAGCCGATCTCGCGAAGAAACCCCTGATAGGCATCGCCCGCGGGCGCCCCCGGATGCGCGTCGTGCCAGGCGTCGATCTGCGCCTGCAGCGAATCGCGCACCGCGAGCAGCGCGCGGTTCTCCGGGACGAAACGGGCATAGACATCGGCCATCCCGCGCCAGAAGGCGTCCGGTTCGATGCCGGTCCCGGGCAGCGCGGCCCCGATGAAGCGCGCCAGCACGGCGGCCACCTGCAGCCCGGCTTTGTCGATCGTATCGGCCATCCGCTCGCTATTGCTGCGCGGCGCGGCCCCTCGTCAACCGGTGCGCCGAGCGCGGCGTCGTCGCGGGCTCACGCCAGCGCCCGGGCGCGCTCGCCGATGCGGCGAAGGTCCTCGACGAAGCGGGCATATTCCGCCTCGCGATTGTCCTGGACTCGCAGCAGGAAGCTCGGATGGACCGTCACCCACGCCTCGCCGCCGTCGGCGAGCCGGTGGGCGCGGCCGCGCGAGGCGCCGATCGTCGTGGTCCGGCCGAACAGGGACCGGGCGGCGGTGGCGCCGAGAGCGACGGTGAGAGGCGGGCGAAGCAAGGCGCGCTCCTGCTCCAGCCACCAGCGGCA
>JAXDPC010000169.1:0-5395 GCA_034668525.1 Sphingomonadales bacterium | reverse complement strand
CTCGGCGGCGCTGGTCGCGGCCCTGCTCTACGCCAACCGTTCGCGCAAAGGCGACCGCGGCGACGACTAGCGCTTGAGCGGCAGCGGCCCGCCGAGCAGCACCGGGACCATCGCCTCGGTCGGCTCGTCCCGCGCCGGAAAAGTGCGCGCCGCCGCTGCCGCGACGATCGCGTCGGCGAGCCCGGCGGCGCTGGATCCGTCGGCGAAAGCGATCCGGTCGAGCACGAGGCGCGCCGATTCGACCGCGCCCGAGGCCGCGATCGCGAGCCGGACGACGACCGGGCCGTGCGGGTCGGCGCTCATCGGCCACCCCTCGAGCACCTGATTGGCCGCGTCCTCGACGACCGGGCCGACCTCGGCGGGCCCGAGCGCGCCGCGGACCCCGGGGCCGGTCTCGCTGATATGGCCGTGCAGCACGAAGCGCCCTTCGACCGGGTCCATCGCGCCGTCGACGCGCTGCACCGCATGGGGCATGCGATCGTCGAAGATGGTGAGCCGGTTGAACCTGGGCTCGATGACGTCGTAAAATCCGCCGTGCCCCGCCTGCGGGCGGTCGAGATTGGCGCGGAACAAATCGCCTTCGCGCATCACCAAGGTCTCGCCGCCGCGGGTCTGCCGCTCGTTCCTGGTCAGCGAATAGACGAAGCCGAAGCGGCCGTTGCGCGAATCGTTGTGGAAGGCCTGGCTGCAGCCCGGAATGTAGAGGCTGAGCAAAGGCGTGGTGACGCGGCCGATGCCGAGGAAGTTCCAAGCCCAGGCGGTGAGGGCCGCCTGGAAACGCTCGACCAGCGGCCGCGGGATCACCTTGTGCGGGAAGGTCCGGAAATAGGTGTAGAGATTGGGCACGTACCAATAGTTCCACACCTGAAAGGCGTCGGTCCCCTGCTGGTAGGGCTCGGCGAAATGGCGGTCGATCGCCGCCCGCATCTCCAGCGCGAGCGGCTCGGGCAGGAAGCCGTCGACCTCGTGGTGGGCGGCGCGGAACGGCTCGCGGACCTCGGCCGGCGGACCGGCGGCTTGGCTCTCGCGCGGATCGGTCGCCGCAACAATGGTCGTCATCGCTCGCTCTCCTCCATCGCCGCGGATGATAAGGCGCGGCCCGCACCTGTCCAGCGGAGCGCGTCAATTGCCGTTCAGCAGGCCGCTCTCGCCATTGTGGACGTCCGCGACCAGCCAGCTTCCGCCGCGGCGGACGAGGCGGATCACGAGCGTCCGCGCCTGCCCCATGTTGGACATCGCCACCCGCGCGACGGCGCCGTCCCCGTCGGGCTCGACCGACTCGATGCGATGGCTGAAATCCTCGAAATCCTGGCACTGGCAGAAGGGATCGTAGCTGAGGCCGCCATCCTCCATCTCGCTATCCCGGGCGATCGCGGCGCGCAGCTCGGGCGTGAACAGCCCTTCGAGATCGGGCCCGCCTCCGCCCGCATAGGAGGAATAGATGCGCGCGATCAACGCGCGGGCGCCCGCGAGGTCGTTCGCCGGCGCGGCGGGAGCGGTATCGGCCGCCGCGAGATTTTCCTGAGGGGCCGCTGGCGGCGCGGCCGCGCGCGCGACGCTGGCCCGGTTTGCGCTTCCGGCCGGCTGCTCCGCCGTGCAGGCCCCACCAAGCGTCAGCGCGATCGCGGCCGTCCCGCATCGAAGAACGTGGTTCATTTGCACCCCCTTTGCTGTGGCGACGCCGCTACCGCATCACCCGCTCCTCAGCAGATTCACCGCCGCGTCCCGCTCGAACAGATAGAGCAGCACGCGGGCGGCCCTGCCCCGCTCGCCTTCGAGGCCGCCGTCGCGGTCGACGAGCAGGCGGGCGTCGTCGCTCGCAGTCTGCGCCAGCGCCGAGATCTGCTCGGGCGAGGCGAGGCGGAACTGGGCTTCGCCCGATTGCCGGGTGCCGAGGATCTCGCCGGCGCCGCGCAGCCGCAAATCCTCCTCGGCGATGCGGAAGCCGTCATTGGTCTCGCGCATCAGCGCCAGGCGGGCGCGGCCGGTCTCGCTCAGCGCATTGCCGCGCAGCAGCAGGCAGATCGAACGCCCCTCCCCCCGCCCGACGCGGCCGCGCAACTGATGGAGCTGGGCGAGGCCGAACCGATCGGCGCCTTCCACGATCATCAAGGTGGCGTTGGGGACGTCGACGCCGACCTCGATCACCGTCGTCGCGACCAGCACCGAGATCGCGCCCTGGGCGAAGGCCGCCATCACCTCGTCCTTTTCGGGCCCCCGCATCCGGCCGTGGACCAGGCCGACCTGCTCGCCGAAGCGCAGGCGGAGCACCTGCGCCCGCTCCTCGGCCGCGGCCTGATCGGACGCCTCGCTCTCCTCGACCAGAGGGCAGACCCAATAGGCCTGTCCGCCGCGCGCCATGTGGCGGGCGAGCGCGTCCACCACCTCCGGAAGCTTCTCGATCGAGAGCACCCGCGTCTCGACCGGCTGGCGGCCGGGCGGCATCTCGTCGAGGCGGCTGACGTCCATCTGCCCATAATGGGTGAGCGTGAGCGTGCGCGGGATGGGAGTCGCGGTCATCACGAGGAGGTGCGGCGGCCGCTCGGCCTTCTGGGCGAGCATCATCCGCTGGGCGACTCCGAAGCGGTGCTGCTCGTCGACGACGGCGAGGCCGAGGCGGCGATAGGCGACCGATTGCTGGAAGATTGCGTGCGTGCCGACGAGGATGTCGATCGATCCGTCGGCGAGGCCCATCAGGCAGGATTCGCGCGCTCGCCCTTTTTCCCGGCCGGTGAGGATGGCGACGTTTGCAGGCAGGCCGCCGAGCATCCGTCTGAGCGTCTCGAAATGCTGGCGGGCGAGGATCTCGGTCGGCGCCAGGAAGGCCGCCTGGGTGCCAGCCTCGACTGCGCTCAGCATCGCCATCAACGCGACGAGCGTCTTGCCCGAGCCGACGTCGCCCTGGAGCAGACGCAGCATCGGCGTCTCCTGGGCGAGGTCGCCCTCGATCTCCGTGACCGCGCGCCCCTGCGCGCCCGTCGGCGCATAAGGCAGCTTCAGCGCGTCGCGCAGTCGCCCGTCGCCGCGCAGCGGCACCCCCCGCCTCCTCCGCGCGGCTCCGCGCACCAGCATCAGCGCGAGCTGGTTGGCGAACACCTCGTCATAAGCGAGCCGCTCCCTGGCCGCGGCAGCATGGCGGCCGCGATGGGCGCGGACCAGAGCCTCCTCCCAGCCCGGCCAGCCGCGCCGGTCGAGCAGGCCGGGCTCGATCCATTCGTCGAGCGCCGGCGCCCGCGCCAGCGCCTGCGCGGCGAACTCGGCCATGCGCCGGTGGGTGAGCCCCTCCGACAGCGGGTAGACGGCCTCGCGGTCGGGCAAGTCGGCCGCCTGCTCGGGGGCCAGCACATAATCGGGATGGACGATCTGCAGTTCCTGGCCGTACATCTCCATCCTGCCGGAGACGATTCGCGGCTTGCCGAGCGGCAGCTGCTTCTTCGCCCAGCCCGGATTGTTGAAATAGACGAGGCTCAGGTAATTGCCCTCGCGGTCGGTGGCATGGACCCGCATCGGGCTGCGCGGCCCGCCCTCGCGATAATTGACCGGAGTCACCGCGACGGTCACCACCTCCCCGGCGTCCGCCATGTCGAGGACATCCACCCGCTTGCGCTCGATCCAGCCGGTGGGCAGGTGAAACAAGACGTCCACCACTCGCTCCAGACCGAGCCGCCTGAGCGGCTTGGCGACCGCCGGCCCGACGCCCTTCAGCACTTCCACTTCGGCGAACAAGGGATTGAGGATATCGGGCCGCACAAATTCCACCCAGTTGCAGCCAGCGCCTATAGTGAAATGACGGTCGCGATGCGAGCGAAGCGGTCTGCCGCATCGTTAAACTCTGCTTAGGCATCTCCCTCGAAACAGAAGGCCGAGGAGAGTTGATGTCCGGACCGTCGATCGGGGCGACCGCCGCAATGCGCGGCGCCCCCCAAGCACCGCCCACGGCCCCGCCCGAGCGCCGCCTCTTCCTCGATGGTTGGCGCGGCATGGCCATCCTGCTCGTGATGGTCGGGCACTTCGCCTGGTTCGTACCGGAGGCGCTGGCCCCGGCGGGAGTCGAATGCTTCTTCGTTCTCAGCGGCCGGCTGATGGCGGAGATTCTCATCGTTCGTCGCCACGCTCTGCCGAGCTTCATCGCGAGACGCGCGGCGCGGATCGTGCCGGCGCTCGCCTGTTACGTCCTTTTGATCGCGGCGATGATCGTCGCGGCGCTCGGCATCGGCGAGGCGCCTCGGCTGGTCGTCGAGATCGGAGCGACCCTCGGCTTCTTCCAGAACTATCTTCCGGCTTCGTCGGTGGTCACCGCCTATCAGCACATCTGGTCGCTGGCGGTGGAGGAGCACAGCTATCTGCTGCTCGCGCTGATCGCTTTGCTGTGCCTGCGCGACCGCAAGGCGGCGATGATCGCCGCCTTCGTCATCGCCCTCCTCGCCTTCCTCAACGGCATCAGGCTGAGCGACGCGACGGCCGAGGGCGCACAGCATGCATATTGGCGCAGCGACGTCCGTGCCGGCTCGATCCTCTTCTCCTTCGCCACCTGGCTCTGGGCCGAGGATCATTTCAGCCGCAGCCGGCGCGCCTTGTGGGCCAAAGCCAGCCCCGTCTGCCTGGCGGCCGGAATGGCGCTGCTCGTCGCGCCCGGGCTTGCGGAGCCGGTCCGCTACGGAGCGGGAACGGCCCTGCTGGCGCTGTCGGTCGCGACGCTCGACGTCGCCGATGCGCGATTCCGCGCCATGCTCGAGACGCGGGCAATGGTCTGGCTCGGCCTGATCTCCTTCTCGCTCTATCTCTGGCAGCAGCCCTTCTTCCTTGTCGCGATGAGCGGCGGCCCTGCTTTCCTCTGCGTCGCGGCCGCTTTCGCCTTCGCGCTGGCCAGCTTCCGCTGGGTCGAGCGTCCCGCCCGGACCCGTCTCAACGCCTTGTGGGCGCGGCGACCGGAGAAGAGCGCTCCGACAGTCGCTTAGGAAGTGTTTTGGCGGGTGACGATTCACCCGTGCGTCACTAGATAACCTTCCGTCAGCCGCCTCGATTCCCGAGAGCGGCCCTTTCGTCATGGAGTTTCCCCTGGACCGCGACGCTCGCCTCAAGCGCCTCCGTTTCCGCGCCTGGCATCGCGGCGTGCGCGAGGCGGACCTGATGGTGGGCGGCTTCTTTGACGCGCACCATGCCGGCTGGGACGAGGCGGCCATGGACTGGTTCGAGGCCCTGCTCGAGGAGCAGGATGTCGACATCATGGCCTGGGCGCTCGGAACCGCCGCGCCCCCCGAGCGCTACCGCGGAGCGCTCATGGGGCGGCTCCGAGAGATCAACTACATCAAGCATCCCGAATGAACTTCAACGCGGCGGCAGCGAAAGCCCTCCCCCTTGAGGGGGGCGGGTGTGGGTGGGGGATGACTCGGCG
>JAXDPC010000168.1:0-4441 GCA_034668525.1 Sphingomonadales bacterium | reverse complement strand
CGCCATCCGAGCGTGATCGACCTCGCCGCCGAGCGCACCGTCGATCCGGCGGCGCGCGCGTGGCTGATCGCCAATTCGGAGGGATTCGCCGCCGAACGGCAGTATCTCGCCGCGCTTGCCGTGGCGGCAGGGCCCGTGCCCGGCACGCCCGGCGGCAGCGCCAGCGAGGCGGCGGTGGTGAGCCAGCGCGGCGCCATCGCCACGTTGGGCCGCTCGGAGCGGCGCGGCTGCGCGCTCGGCGCCGCTCTCGGCCTCGCCGCGGACTGGGCGCGGATCCGCGACGTGCTCGACGCCGCCGGCCGCAGGCTCGGAGTCGAGCCGCCGCGCCGCGCCATGGGCGACCTCGCCGCCATTCAGGCCGTCGCCGAAGGCGCCGCCGCCACGCCTTCCATCGAGCGCGCCTTGCTGTTCGGCGCCGAGCAGATCCTGGTCCAGCATCACGGCCTCTGGGCGCTGCTGGAAGCGCGCGAGCAAGCCCGCCGCGCCTGCTGAGCGCCCCTTCCTCGCTGCCGCGCAGCGGTGGTGAGGAACTTGCCCTCCCCGGCCCCCTCTCGTATCCGCGGCCGATGCGCTTCGAAGGCACCAGCAACTATGTCGCGACCGAGGACCTCAAGGTCGCGGTCAACGCGGCCGTCACCCTGCGCCGGCCCCTGCTCGTCAAGGGCGAGCCCGGCACCGGCAAGACGGTCCTCGCCCACGAGATCGCCGGCGCGATCGGCGCGCCCCTGATCGAATGGCACGTCAAGTCGACGACCAAGGCGCATCAGGGGCTCTACGAATATGACGCGGTCGCGCGGCTGCGCGACGGCCAGCTCGGCGACCCGCGGGTCCACGAAATCTCCAACTACATCAAGCGCGGCAAATTATGGGAGGCGTTCACCAGCCCGGAGCTGCCGGTCCTGCTGATCGACGAGGTCGACAAGGCGGACATCGAGTTCCCGAACGACCTGCTGCTCGAGCTCGACCGGATGGAGTTCCACGTCTACGAGACGCATGAGACGATCCGCGCCAAAGAGCGGCCGATCGTGGTCATCACCTCGAACAACGAGAAGGAGCTTCCGGACGCGTTCCTGCGCCGCTGCTTCTTCAACTATATCAAATTCCCCGACCGGGAGACGATGCAGGCGATCGTCGACGTCCATTTCCCCGGCATCCAGACGATGCTGGTCTCGAGGGCGCTCGACATCTTCTACCAGGTCCGCGAGGTGCCCGGGCTCAAGAAGAAGCCGTCGACCAGCGAGCTGATCGACTGGCTGAAGCTGATCCTCCATGAGGACATGCCGCTCGAGGTGCTCCAGTCGCGCGATCCCTCCAAGGCGATCCCGCCGCTCCACGGGGCGCTGCTCAAGAACGAGCAGGACGTGATGCTGTTCGAGCGCCTCGCCTTCATGGCGCGCCGGCCTGGCTGAAAGGGGACAGTCCCCGTTTTCCTCCGCGGGCTGCTCAGTCGCGCTGGTCGATGCGCAATGCGGCGGCGATGCGTTCCGACATCTGCGCCATCTGGTGCGTGGCGCGCCGGTCCGCCGGCAAGCGGTAGACCGCGGCCAGATATTCGAAATCGAGCCGGGTGAGGCGCGCCGGCGCCGGCGCGGCCGCGTTGAACAGGCTGAGGATCGTGTCGGCGGGCGGGGCGGCGGCTGCGGGCGGGCGGGCGCCGGCCAGCGCGACCATCGCCGCATAGTCGGCGAGCTGGGTCAGCGTCTTGCCGATTGCGGCGTCGCGCTCGATCACCACGACCGCATTCGTCACGACCTGGCGCGCGGAAAGGTTGACCACCGAGCTCGATCGGACGGTCGAAAAGGCGCCGCCACGGACCGCGACCCGATGGACGCCGCGCATCCCCTCGACGACGCCGTCCTCATTCTCGGTCTGGGTGAGACGCCAGGTCCGCGCCGGTTCGCCGTCGGCGAGGACGCGCCTCAGGTCGGCCGGGCTGACCCCGGCGAAGATCGAGGCATCGCGCCGGCGCAGGTCGCGGACGAAGGAATCGCCATTCTCGACGAAAAAGACCGAGACGTTCGGTCGGCATCCCATCGCGCCGACGCGCAGGCCGGCCTCGGCCGCGACTTCGCGGATACGCGCCACGATCCGCGCGCCCGGGACCAGCGGCATGCCCAGCACTTCGGGGCAGACCGGATGGCGCAACCGGGCCAACTGGCCGTTGACGGTCTGCGAGACCTCGCTGACGTAGCGGTGCACCGCCTGCCGATCGACCCGCTGGGCGGTGACGACGATCGGGTTGCGGGAAGCAGCGGCGGAGGGGGTCTGGGCGGCGAGCAGCAGCGCCAATGCGGCGGACAACATGGGGAGCGTTCCTCTTCCTTGTCGGCGCGGTCCAGACTAGTCCCGCCGCGTCGCCAAGTCCACCGGCCGCGCGTTGCCGCCGCTCCTCCGGGCGGCTAGGCTCCGCCGAGGCACCGTCCGGGAATGAGAGAGATGATCCGTTTCATTGCAGCCTTGTCGCTGATCCTGCTGCCGGCCGGCGCCGCGGCGCAGAAGCCGCCCGAAACCCCGCCGCTCCGTGTCATCGAAGGCGCCGATCCGGCGATCTGGCAGGGCGAAGCGGAGCGCGGGCCGATCGTCCAGCGCGAGAGCGGCATCGCCCTTCCCGACCGTTTCGGCAATTTCACGCGCTTCCGCGTCGGCGGCCTCAGCAGCACCGACGCCTTCGCCAATTATCGCTACACGCGAAGCAACGGCGGCGTGAGCCTGGTCACCGTCTTCCTGTTCCGCCCCGGCACGCTCCCCGAGCATCGCCTGCCGGTCTCGGTCGCGGCGATCAGCGTGCGCACCCCGCAGGCCTTCCTGTGGAGCGACGGCCCGTTCCTGGCCCGCACGACGCCAGAGCTGCGCGGCTACAAGGCGACCTTCAAGACCGGCATCGGCCCGGACACCGTGATGGACTATCTCTATTTCTTCCCGCTCGGCGACTGGACGGTCAAGGTCCGCGCGACGGTGGCATCGCCCACCGACATCGAGCATGAGCGGGAGGTCGACGCCCTGGTGCGCGCTTTGCCCTGGGACCAGATCCTGCGCGCCGCCGGGACCTGCACCGGCTGGGCGTGCCGGCTCGACCGCGCCTTTCCGTTCAACAGCCACATGTCCGAGGGAATGCCGGAGCTCGTGTTCGGACGCCGCCCGGCGCAGACGCCGGTCTACAGCGCCCACGGCTTCCGACTCGTCCCCGTGCCGGACGAGTCGTTGCCCCATATTATGGAAGAGACGTTCGGCTCGGTGAACGTGCGCGCGCCCCTCTACGCGATCGAGACCGGAAGCGGCCGCAGCCGCCAGGTGCCGCGCTTCTTCAGCGGCCTCCCGACCCAAGCCGAGTTCGAGCGCGCCGTGAGCATGCTTCGCGAGCATCCCGAGCCGGGGGCCCTCGTCTCGCCGATCGAGGCCGCCTGGCATCTGGGGGGACTGGAATAAGGCGGTGCGGAAGCGGCGCGCGGCCGCCCCTCCAGCTGTTCGAGGGCGCGGCCCGATGCGCGCGAGGCCCAGGGTCGGGGCGGCCTCGGGACCGCTTGCCGGACGCGGCGGCTTGGCCTAGCCTGTTGATCGGGCGGCGGATTTGGCCTGCCCGACAAGGGGGGCATCATGATCCGCTATCTTCTCGCCGCCGCGCTCGCCTGCGCGGCGCTCGCTACGCCCGCCACCGCCCAGCGCGGGCGCGAATGGAGCCACGAGGCGAGCGGCATCAGCCTGCCGCGCGAGATCGGCCAGATGCGCCTGCGCGAGGAGCGGGACGCGTCGGGCCGCGGCCAGTGGGACATGATCCTCCAATATGGCAACGACCGCACGCCGGTCACCGTCTACGTCTACAGGGCAGCTTATCCCAACCCGGCCTTGTGGTTCGAGCGGACCCGGCTGGCGATGAACCAGCATGCCGGCACGCGCGCGGTCGCGGCGGCGCCGCGCAGCTTCACCCTCGGCGGGGCGCCGTCGCCCAACGGCCTGCGTGAGGAGATCGAGGTCTTCGACGGGCCGTTGCGCGCGACCGCGGTGGCGATCGCCCAGGCGGGGCATTGGATGTTCAAAGTGCGGGTGAGCTCGGGCGAGCTCGACGTCGCCGGCGTGAGAGAGCGGCTCGACCAGATTCTCGCCGCGGTCCGCTTCGCGCAGCCGCTGACCGCGGCGCTGCCGCTGACCGTGCCGGCGCCTTGCGGCGACGCCAACCGGATGGACGGGCGTCGCGCCGAGGCCAGCAGCGAGACCGTCGCCGGCGCCGCCGTGATCGGGCTCATGGCCTATGCCGAAGCGCGCGGCGGCGGCGGCCTCGCGGCCGAGCCGGCGGCCTGGTGCCGGGACGAGACCCGGCTGCCGGTCGCTTACGGCACGGTCTACCGCCAGCGCGACGGCGGCGGCTGGGTTGCCCTGCTTGGCGATTCCGGCCGCGCCGTGGCCGCGCGGACTGCCGATCTGCCACGGGGGCGGCAGGCGGCAT
>JAXDPC010000167.1:0-18405 GCA_034668525.1 Sphingomonadales bacterium | reverse complement strand
GCTTGAACAGAGCGTCGTCGCCGAAAATCTGCGTGTCGGGAATGAAGGACGTTGTGGTGCCGCGCCGGTTCTGGGTCGGGCCGAGCTGGATCAGCTCCGAAGTCGGCACGCCGCGTGCGAAGCTCTGGCGATAGAGCTGCTTGTTGCGCGCCACCTCGATCACCGTCTCGCTCGACAGCGCGTTGACCACGCTGACGCCGACGCCGTGGAGGCCGCCCGACGTCGCATAGGCCTTGTTCGAGAACTTGCCGCCCGAATGGAGCTTGGTGAGGATCACCTCCAGCGCGTGCTTGCCCGGATATTTGGGATGCTCGTCGATCGGGATGCCGCGGCCGTTGTCGGAGACGGTGAGGCGCCCCGCGGTCCCGGCTTCGGCTTCGAGCGTCACCTCGATCCGGGTCGCGAAGCCGGCGACGGCCTCGTCCATCGAATTGTCGAGCACTTCGGCGACGAGATGGTGCAGCGCCCGCTCGTCGGTGCCGCCGATATACATTCCCGGCCGCCGCCGCACCGGCTCGAGGCCTTCGAGCACCTCGATCGAGCTGGCGTCATACTCGCCGCCGGCCGCGGCGGAAGACGCGAACAAATCTGTCATGGGGGAGGTATAGGGGGCGGGGAGTCCCGCGGGCAAGGTCGAGGCCCTTTCTATCCACAGCTGGATGTGGCCCAATCGGCGCGGATTCGCTATCTTACCTTTGTCTTACAAAGGCACGGACATGGCGCAGGCAGGACGGCTGACGACGACGGTCTCGACCAAGGGGCAGGTGATCCTGCCCAAGGGCATCCGCGAGCACCGCCGCTGGGAGGCGGGGACGAAGCTGGTCGTCGAAGATACCGCCGAGGGCGTGCTGCTCAAGGCCGCTCCCTTGTTCGCGCCGACCGAGATCTCAGAGGTGTTCGGCTCTCTGCCTGTCGCCGGCAAGGCGCGGACGGTGGAGGAGATGAAAGAGGCCGTCGCGGCCGAGGCGCGGCGCCGTGCGCGCGATTGACACCAATGTCGTCGTCCGGTCCCTGACCGGCGACGATCCGGCCCAGGCGGCGAGAGCCCGCGGCGTGATCGAGGCCGGCGACATCTTCGTCGCGACCACCGTTCTTCTGGAAACCGAATGGGTGCTGCGGAGCGGCTACGGGCTCGCAACCGAGCGGATCGTGCCGGCGATGCGCGCCTTTGCGGGCCTGGCCGGCGTGACCCTCGAGGATCCCCCGCTCGCCGCGCGGGCGCTCGATTGGGCGGAGCAGGGTCTCGACTTCGCCGACGCTCTCCATCTCGGGCGCGCGGAAGGCTGCAGCGCGTTCCTGAGTTTCGACCGGAAGCTGGCCAAGACGGCGGCGCGCCTGTCCCCAGTCGACGTCGCCGCGCGTTGAGGCCGCCGCCGCTCTAGGCGCTGACGGCGGCCTTGCGAAACAGGGCGGCGGCGAGCAGCCAAAGGAGGGCGAAGCCGGTGCTGAGGATGCCGCCGCGCAGGTCCGTCGAGAGGCCTCCGGCACCGAGCCCGGCCTGCGCGACCGCCGCGACCAGCGAGGCGGCCGCCATGCCGGCGGGCCGGAAGCGGGCGACGATCGCGCCGATCAGGGCGAGGACGATCACGCCGAGGAACAGGAGGTTGTACGGATTGTCCTCCGCGCCGATCATGCCGACCGCGGCGTTGACCCACACCGTCAGGAAGGCCGCCGCGAGGGTGACGGCCACGCCGCCGCGAAAGGCCCAATTGTCGCTCGCGCGGACGGTCAGCTCGAAGGCGAGGCCGACGCTGCCGAACAGGAGGCCGGCGAAGACGAAGTCGAACGGGCTCCAGTTCACCTCGTCGGTGAACTGCATCGCCACCATCGGCAGCAGCAGAAGCGCCGCCGCCGTGCCCCAGCCGAGCAGCCGCCACGGAAAGCCGCGCCGCCCCGGTTCCGCCGTTCCCGCCATCTTCGCTCTCCTTCGATGAGAGAGCCTTGTTGCCGGACGCGAAGGGTGAGCGTCATGAGCAAAGGCTGAGCAATGCCTGAGGAATGACCTCAGGGGACCGCCGGCACGCGGCAGGCGGCCTGGAGGGCTTCCATGAGCGGCAGCACGGCGAGCGCCTGGGCTTCGCCGGTGAAAGCGAGGGCGATCCGGCGCAGCGGAGCGGCCCAAACCAGGATCCCCTGCCGCCGGATCTCGGCGATGTCCGCGCCGCGCAGCCTCGACGCGATACCGGCCGCCTGGATCGCGCCCGCGGAATCGGCGAAGCGCAGCCGCTCGCGCCTGCCGTCGGAATGGCGCAAAGTCACCATCGGGCCCTGCTGCGCGATCGCCGCGACCGGCGCGGCGAGCAGGCGGCGCGCGAAGGCGGCCGTCTCCTGCGCGGCCGCGGGTGTGGGAAGGTAGAATTCGAGCGTCTCGTCATAGCCGGCGCTGACGAGGGTGACCGCGCCGCCGCGCCGCTCGATGCCGCGTACCTCCGCCCAGCCGATCCACGGCGCGCCATATTCCAGAAAATCGCCGCCGAAGCGGGGCCGCGAATAGCAGGCGCCGCCGCCCTCATTCGCGCTGTCGGCCGCCTGCAATTCGTCCACCGCCCAGCGGCGCAGCCCGGCGCTATACTCGATCCGGCCGTGGCCCGCGACCGCCTCGGAGAGAGCCGCATGCGCCGCCACGGTCTCGGGCCGGCGACCCAGCGCGATAGGATCGGTCCGCTCCTGCCGGACGATCTCCGCCGGGCGGGCGGGGCCGGTCGGCTCGACCAGACAGGAGTAGCCGCCCATATGGCCGAAGCCGCCGCGGGTGCGCGAACGGTGGATGCGGCCGCGAAAGGCGAGGTCGGCGCTGTCGCGGCGCGGTCCGCCGCCGACCCAGTCCGGCGCTCCGGCCGGCGCCGGTACGCTGATATTTCCCTCCAGCCAGCAATATTCGGACGCGGCGCCGTCGCTGCAGCCCGCCTCGCTGCCGCACAGCGACACGGCGTTCATCTCGAACCCCTGGACGACGGTGCCGGTCAGCTCGACTTCCGGGGAGACGTAGGCGGCGAGCCGCTCCAGCGTGTCGTGCCCGGCATATTCCGCCATCGCCGCGTCGAGATCGGCGAAGCTGCGATGGCCGATCGTGCCCCGGCAGACCATGATTGCGATCCAGCCGATGTCCTCGGCTACGTCCTCCTCGCGCCAGTCCGGCGCCGCGACCGGACGGCCGCGCAGGAAGTAGGATCTTCGGCTCGACGCCGGCGGCCCGTCCGCCATGTCCGGACCGCAGCGGCCGGAGACGGCGACGTCGATCCGGTCGTATCCGAAATCGCGGTTGGAGGGGTTCTCCGCGACACGGTGGCGGGCGCGGAAGGCGATCCGCCCGTCGTCGCGCCGCCGGACGCTGTCGGCGTCGACGAAGACGACCTCGTGATTGCTCGTGTCCATCGCGCGCCAGTCCTCGGCGCGCGCCTCGCCGGCGCCGGCCAGCAGCGCGACGCCGACCAGCGCCGCTCCAATCCATCGCATTATTGCTGCTCCGCCGGCGTCAGGCTCAGTTCGAATTGCCCGAGCGGTTGCGGTTGACGTCGACGTCGACGTCGATGTCGCCGACCTCGTTGCGGATCGCCTGGCCGGTCGAGACGGCGATGTTGCCGACGCTGGAAGCGGCGTCCTCGGTGGCATTGGCCGCGTCCGAGACGCCCTGCTCGATCCGTTCCTGATTGTAGGTCAGGGTCATCTGGTCGTTGGCCGAATCGTTCTGGACGTTGCACGCCGCGAGCGTCAGCAGCGGCAGCGCGAACAGGATGCGCATCATGTTTCTCCTCCCCATGCCGCCCCGGGGAGGGCTGCACGCCGGTCCTGCATAATGGAGGCGAGGCACCGCGCCAAGCGCCTCCGCCCCGCGCGCCCTGCCGCGCCGGCCCGAACCCTACCGGATTCATACGGTAGCCGCGGCCCCTCGCGGTCCGGTCAAAAAACACTATATGGCTCAGATACTTCCCTCATGGGGGTCTCCCGAATTGCCCCGTTTCGTCCATATCGTCGACGACGACATCCAGGTGCGCGCCGCGACTTCCTATCTGCTCAGCAGCCACGCTTATTCGACCGAGATCTATTCCGGCGGCCGCGAGCTGCTCCGCGAGGGCAAGCTCGCCCGCGGCTGCATCCTGCTCGACCTGCGCATGCCCGACATGAGCGGCCACGAAGTCCAGGAGGAGCTCGCCCGACGCGGCGTCGACCTGCCGGTGGTGGTGATGAGCGCCCATGGCGACCTGGCCTCGGCGGTCAAGGCGATGAAGCTCGGCGCGGTCGATTTCATCGAGAAGCCGCCGCGCGAGAACGAGCTGCTCGCCGCCATCGACCGCGCCATCCATACCTTCGAGCAGGGCCGCGACCGGCGCGAGGCCAAGTCGAAGGCCGTCGCCAAGCTCGACAAGCTGTCGCCGCGCGAGAGGCAGATCCTCGAGGGGCTGCTCGGCGGCCTCTCCAACAAGGTCATGGCCCGCCGCCTCGGCCTCAGCCCGCGCACGATCGAGATGCATCGGGCGAACATGATGGACGATCTCGGCGTCTCCAGCCTTCCCGAAGCGGTGCGGCTCGCGATCGACGGCGGCCTGCTTCCCCTCGGCGAGGAGCGTCTGGCGACCGGCGCCGAGGGCGTGCCGCCGGTCCGGGTGTCCGCCGATCGCGATGGGGAGCGGCTTCGCCTCGCCCTCGAAGCGTCCAGCGACGGCGCCTGGGACTATAATATCGCGACCGGCAACATCGTGATGTCGCCCCGCTTTCTCGAGCGGCTGGGCTATGAGCCATCGGCGATCCGCGGCCGGCTCGAAAGCTTCCGCCAGCTCGTCCACCCCGACGATATCGGCCGCGTCGACGACGCGATCAAACGCCATCTCGCCGGCGAGACCGAGACCTATGCCTGCGAGTATCGAGTCCGCACCGCCAGCGGCGGCTGGTGCTGGAACTTCGACCGCGGCCGTGTCGTCGACACCGATCCGGCGACGGGCGCGCCGCTCCGCATGGTCGGCAGCGCGAGCGACGTCACCGAGATGAAGCGTCGCGAGGAGGAGGCCCGCGAGCAGGCCGAATTGCTCTCCCTCGCCCAGCGCGCCGCCGGCGTCGGCCTGTGGGCCCTCGAATTCGCCACCGGCCGTTTGCGCCTGTGCGCCCGCAGCCGCGAGCTGCACGGATTGCCCGCGGACGGTCCCGAGACCATCAGCGAGGTCGAGTGGATGGCGCAACTCCATCCCGACGATGCCAGACCGGCGCGCGCCGCCCTCCAGGAGGCGGTCCGGACCGGCGGCACGTCGCTCGCCGAATTCCGCACCGTCGCAACGGACGGCAGCCTCCGCTGGGTCCGCGGCATCGGCAAGGTGGTCCACGACGCCGTCGGAAATGCCGTTCAAATGGTCGGGCTCAACCAGGACATCACGGAGAGCAAGCAGGCCGCGGTCGAGATGAAGCGGCTCCAGAAGGAGCAGATGCGATTCTCTGAGGTGAGCGCGGTCGGCACCATGGCCTCTACCCTCGCCCACGAGCTCAACCAGCCGCTGACCGCGATTTCGAACTTCGTACGCGGGATCCGGCGCGGGCTCGCCGGAACGCCGCTCGTCGAGGACGCCAAGCTCCAGGAAGCGCTCACCGGCACCGAGCGCAGCGCCGATCTCGCTTCCGAGATCCTGAGCCGGATTCGCAACCAGGTCGCCTTCGACGAGCCGGAGCGGCGCCCCTCAAGCCTCGCGGCCTGCATCCGCGAGAGTTGCTGCCTCGCTCTGTTCGACGCCGAGGAGCAGGGGGTCCGCTATATGCTCGACTTCGACGAGGCGGCGGACGAGATCAATCTCGACTCGGTCCAGATCCAGCAGCTCATGCTCAACCTGCTGCGCAATGCCGTCGAGTCGCTGGCGGAGATGCCGCGGGCCCAAAGGCGGCTGACCATCGCGACGCGGGAGACCGACGAAGGCGTCGAGGTCCGGGTCACGGACACCGGCCCGGGAATCGCGCCGGAGCTTCGCGACACCCTGTTCGACCCGTTCACGACCACCCGGGCCGACGGGACCGGGCTTGGCCTCTCGATCAGCCGGGCGATCGCCGAGGCGCATGACGGCCGCATCTGGGCTGAGCATCCGCCCGGCGGCGGCGCCGCGATCTGCTTCACGCTCGCCCGCTGAAGTCGGGATATTACGGGGGGCCTGCGCAAGCCCGCCTTCGCACCTTACCCGCCATTACAGGCACGCCGCGGGGTTTGGGGCGGCAGCAGGGAGAGTTCCGATGCCGGCCATACTCACCATCATCTGTGTCGAGCACGATCATCTGGCCGCCCTGGCCTCGGAGCTGCGTCGCGCTGTGGCGAGGGCCGCGCCGCCGGCACCGGTCGCCTTGTTCTACCCGCGCTTCCATTTCGACCAGGCGCTGGCCAACTATCTCAAGCGCGAGAACTGGGCCCTGTGCTCGCACAGGGAAGTGCGGTGTCGGCCGGATGCCGCGGCCGCCGCCGCGGAGATCAGCCGTGAGGGCGACGCGCTCGGCCGCGACTTCTTTGCCTATGGCCGTTCCTGGCCGATCGCGTCGGCGGTCGCCGATTGGCCGCGTTTCTGCCGCGAGACGACGCGCTTGCTCGACGACCTCGACGCCCTGCAGGGCCGGATCGAGACGGATATCTTCTCACGAGTGCTGGGAGACGGGACGGCGGAGCGCGCGGCGGCCTGAACGCGCAGCCGAGGATACTCGTCCCTACCGCACGCGGCGCGGCCCAGCTAGAAGCGGAGCATGGTCCGTCTCCTCTTCGTCCTGCTCGTGCTGCTCGGCCTGGCCTTTCCGGCGCGGGCCCAGGCCCCGGCGTACGTCATCCCGTTCGAGCTCTACGACAACCGCATCTATCTGGACGTAGGCGGCCCCGGCTTCGCGCACCGCTCCTTCCTGCTCGATACCGGCGCCCAGCTCACCCATTATACGGCGGAGCTGGTCGCCGAAGCGCGCCTTCGCACCTCCGGCCGCGTCGGCATCACCGGCACCGGCGCCGGCCGCGTCCGCGGCAGCTATGTGGCGCCGGCGGCGCTCCGGATCGGGACGCTGACCCTGCCGGTGGGCCGCGGCATCTCGGCGCCCGCGGAGCTGCTGTTCGGTCCCGTCTACAGCGGCAGCGGGCGACGCTTCGAGGGGGTGGTCGGCTACGATTTGTTCGCCGCTTACGCGGTCGAGATCGATTATGGCGCGCGGCTGCTCCGGCTCTACCCGCGCCGCGGCGCCCCCGCGGCCGGCGATCCGGTGCCGATCCGCCTGATCGACCGCAAGCCCTATGTCGATGCGGAGCTGACCGTCGGCGGCGCTCCGCTCCCGGCCCTCCTCCATCTCGACACCGGCTTCGGCGGCACGCTCAGCCTCAACGGCCGCTTCGTCGCCCGGCAGAACCTGCTCGCGCGGGTCGGCCCGACCCTCGCCGCGGTCATGCGGGGCGTGGGCGGAGCGGGCGAGGCGCGGCTGGCGCGGATCGACCGGCTGCGCTTCGGGCCGATCACGGCCGAGCGGCCGATCGTCTCGCTGTTTCTGGCCCAGGGCGCCGGCGTCCGGGCCGAATCGGCGGGGCGGATCGGCGGCGAGCTGCTGCGCCGCTATCGCGTCACCATCGATTATGCGGCGCGGACCGTCCGCTTCGCGCCGGGCGCCGGCGTCGGCGCGCCGTTCGAGGCCGACATGAGCGGCGTTTCTTTTCTCCAGGCGCCGGACGGCAGCCTTACCGTCGCGAGCGTCGCGGAGGGAACGGCTGCGGCGGAAGCGGGCGTGCGAACGGGCGATCGCCTGCTCGCGCTCGACGGCAGACCGGTCGCCGCGATGACGCTGGAGACGGTCCGGGCGGCGCTTCGCGAAGACGGCGCGCGGCGCCGTATCCTGTTGATGCGCGACGGCGCAGAAGTCGAAGCGCTGCTGAGCCTGCGCCGCCGGATCTGATCGGAGCGACGCAAAATTTTCCGAACCAGATGGCCTTGAAACTCGGGCTCACTGAACCATATGGGGCGTAGCCGGGCGCCTGCGGGGCCCGGCGGGAACGTTGCTCTATGGAGGACATCATGAGGACCAACTTCGATTTCACCCCGTTCCGCCGCTCGACCGTCGGCTTCGACCGGCTGTTCGACATGCTCGAGAGCGGCAACGCCTCTCAGCCGACGGACAATTACCCGCCCTTCGACCTCGAGCAGGTCAGCGACGACGAATATCGAATCACGCTCGCCGTCGCCGGCTTCCGCTCCGACGAGATCGACATCATTGCGCAGCAGAATCTGCTGATCGTCTCGGGCCGCAAGCGCGAGGACAATGACCGTCGCTATATCCATCGGGGCATCGCCACCCGCGCCTTCGAGCGCCGCTTCGGCCTCGCCGATTATGTCCAGGTCAAGAATGCCGACCTTCGCGACGGCATCCTCGCCATCGATCTGGTCCGCGAGATCCCCGAGGAGATGAAGCCGCGCAAGGTCTCGATCAACGGTGCGCAGGAGCAGCAGCAGATCGACGGCCAGGCCGAGCGGCCCAGCGGCAACGACAATGGCGGCGGGGAGGCGCGCGACGCGGCCTGATCGCGTCCAATTCGTCCAACTCGTCAACTTCCGGCCTCGGCGTCCAGGCGCCGGGGCCGGCTTGGCTAGAGGGCGAGCGCGTTCGGGCCCGGTTTCGGCGTCTCGCCGTGGATCCGGTCGAGATAGGCCGAGGCGAGCTCGTAATGCGCCTTCGCCGCGCGGGCATGGTTCGCCCGCTGGGCGAGCGCGATCTCGGCTTCGGCGCGGCTTTCCAGATAAGCCATTTCATCGGCGGACATCTCAGCTGCGACCCCCACATTAATACAAGCCGATCAGCGACTTGCGAGCCGCCGATCAGGCTGCGTATCAACGCCGATCATGTCGGCGCCGTTCCTCAAAAATGTGATTAACCTGGGTTGCGCCGAAATGAGCCGGGAGGCGGGGACAGTCACTGGTGACTGCCCCCTCCCCTTTACCGGATGCGGGGACCGCCGAAGGGCAGGGGCGGCGGGGGACGGCGGTCGCGGCGGGGGAGCTGCGCCTGATAGGCGACCCCGCAATGCTCGACGCAATAGGGAAAGCCGGGATTGCTGGGCTTGCCGCAGAAGTGGAAATCCGGCTCGCCCGGATGGCCGATCGGCCATTTGCAGATGCGCTCGTTCAAATCGAGCAGGCTGGTCTTGTCGGCGATCTCCGGGCTCGGCTTGGCCGGCACCAGGCGGCGCGGCGGCGCCGGCGGGATCGGCGGCTGCTGGTCGCCGGGACCCTGGCGGAGGAAGCCGCCCGGGCCGATCGAGCGGATCTGCGGCTGCGGCGGATCGGCGGGCCGCGGCTCCGCCGGCGACGCTTCGGCGGATTCGTCGGCGGCCGCCTCGTCCCACGGCGCCGGCTCGGCAGGTTCGGCGGCCGGCGCGGCGTCGACCTCGGGCGCAGCGGCCTCGGCGGGAGCAACCTCCGCCTCCTCATGCTCGTTCGGCTTCACCGGCGAGGGGCGCGCCTGGAGGCCCAGGCGGTGGGCCTTGCCGATCACCGCGTTGCGGCTGACCCCGCCAAGCTCGTCCGCGATCTGGCTCGCGGTCATGCCGCGGGTCCAGAGGTCCTTGAGGCGGTCGATCCGTTCGTCGGTCCAGGACATCGTCATTTCACCTGCTCGTCTCGGCCTTGCCGCTCGGGGCGGCAGCGACTAGCGACTGCGCCATGAACGACCGGCCTTCGAATTGGGTTCGGACCGATCCCGGTGTCCCGGTGATCCGGAACGTGAACTGGGGCGGCCTGAGGACCCTCTATGTGAAGGAGGTGAGGCGCTTCTTCAAGGTCCAGCTGCAGACGATCTGGGCGCCGGCCGTCACCACCATGCTGTTCCTGGTCATCTTCACCGTCGCCTTGGGACGCGAGGGGCGGAATGTGCTCGGCGCCCCGTTCGCCGATTTCATCGCGCCCGGCCTGATCGTGATGGGGATGCTGCAGAACAGCTTCGCCAATTCGAGCTTCTCCCTGCTGGTCGGCAAGATCCAGGGGACGATCGTCGACTATCTGATGCCGCCGCTCTCGACCGGCGAGCTGATGGCGGGGCTGGTCGGGGCGGCCGTCACCCGCGCCTTCCTGGTCGGCCTGGCGGTCTGGGCGGCGATGCTGCTCTGGCCGGGGGTCGACGTCGCGCCGCGCCACCTCTGGGCGGTGTTCTGGTTCGGCCTGATGGGGAGCATGATGCTCGGCTTCCTCGGCCTCGCCACCTCGGTCTGGGCCGAGAAGTTCGACCACGCCGCGGCGGTCACCAATTTCATCGTCGCGCCTCTGTCCCTGCTCTCCGGCACCTTCTACTCGATCGAGAGCCTCTCGCCGGCCTTCCGCGCGGTCAGCCACGCCAATCCCTTCTTCTACGTGATCTCGGGCTTTCGCTACGGCTTCCTCGGCCGGGCCGACTCCCCAATCCTGTTCGGCGCTCTGCTGCTGCTGGCGATCAACGCCGTCCTCGGAGCGGCGGTCTATGCGATGCTGAGGAGCGGCTGGAAGCTCAAGAGCTGACGTTCGGATGCCGTTCAGCTTCGCGGGCGATGATCGGCGTGGCCGATCCAGCCGGGAGCCCCGCATGCGCAGCCTGATCTTCGCCGCCTTCGCCCCGCTCGCAATGGCGCTGACCGCCGTTCCCGCGTCGGCGCAGATCGTCGGTCGTCACGATTACGGGCCGGTCGGCCAGGGCAACCCGTTCATCGGCGACAGCAGCTTCGGCTGGCCGGGCGTCCGCCGCGACATGCGCGACATTCGCGACCGGATCAGCGACGGGCGCGAGAGCGGCCAGCTCTCGCAGGGCGAGGCGCGGCAGCTGCGCCGCGACGCGCGGCGGCTGGCGATTGTGAGCCGCGCCTATCGCCGCGACGGCCTTTCCGCATCGGAAGCGCACGCTCTCCACGCCTGGGCGCTGGCCCTGCAGTCGCGGGTCAACGCCGCCCGCCTGGTTGACCGGCCCCGGACCCGGACCAGCCGGCGCTAGGCCTCGTTCAGGAAACTCGCCCTCAAGCTGAACGAATCCTGTCGACTCCGTTCAGCGCCGAAACATTCCGCGAGTCGTATCAGGGCCTCGTCAAGAAGGAGAAGCCCGATGCGTAAGTTCCTGATTTCCGCCGCCGTCGCCGCCGCCGCCACGCTGACCGTCGCGGTTCCGGCCTCTGCGCAGTACGGCCGCCCCAACATCCAGCGCCCGTACAACCACAACAATGTCAACCGCCAGGCGATCAACGAGCTGCTCCGCGATCTCAATCGCGCCGAGAGCCAGATCGACCGCGGCGTCCAGCGCCGGACGATCTCGCAGCGCGAGGCGCAGGGCCTGCGCCGCGAAGCCGCCAACATCCGCATGCGCCTCCAGCGCTCGGGTCGCGACGGCATCAACCAGCGCGAGTTCGCCCAGCTGCGCCAGCGGGTGAACCATCTCGAGCAGCGCGTCCGCATCGAGCGGCGCGACCGCGACAACCGCCGCTGGTAACGGCCGCGCCCCGCTGCGATTGACGCGGCGAGTGCGCAATCACTAAGGGAAAGGCGGCTCTCCGGGGCCGCCTTTCTCGCATCAGGAGCCCTTCATGGCCATCCCGCCCTTATTGCCCGTCTATCCGCGCTCGCCGGTCCGGCCGGTCCGCGGAGAGGGGGTCTATCTCTACGGCGAGGACGGCACGCGCTATCTCGATTTCGCGAGCGGCATCGCGGTCAATCTGCTCGGCCACGGCCATCCCCATCTCACCGAGGCGATCCAGCGCCAGGCGGCGACCCTGATCCACGTCTCCAATCTCTACGGCTCGCCGCAGGGCGAGGCGCTGGCCCAGAGGCTGGTCGACCTCACCTTCGCCGACACCGTCTTCTTCACCAATTCGGGCGCCGAGGCGGTGGAATGCGCGATCAAGACCGCGCGCCGCTACCATTATGCCAAGGGCAATGCGCACAGGAACGTGCTGCTCACCTTCCGCAACGCCTTCCACGGCCGCACCATGGGCACGATCAGCGCCACCGACCAGGCCAAGCTCCGCGAAGGCTTCGAGCCTTTGCTGCCGGGCTTCGAGGTGCTCGAGTTCGACAATCTCGAAGCGGCGAAGGAAGCGGTCGCCGGCAATGTCGCCGGCTTCCTGGTCGAGCCGGTCCAGGGCGAAGGCGGGGTCCGCCCCGCCAGCCCCGAGTTCATGCAGGGCCTGCGCGCGCTGTGCGACGCGCACGATCTGATGCTGGTGCTCGACGAGGTGCAGTGCGGCGTCGCCCGCACCGGCCGGCTCTACGCCTACGAGCATTACGGCATCGAGCCCGACATCCTCGCCACCGCCAAGGGGATAGGCGGCGGCTTCCCGATGGGCGCCTGCCTCGCCACCGAGAAAGCGGCGGCGGGGATGACGGTGGGGACCCACGGCTCGACCTTCGGCGGCAACCCGCTGGCGATGGCGGCGGGCCAGGCGGTGCTCGACATCGTCGCCAACGACGATTTCCTCGCCCATGTCGCGCGGATGGGCGAGCGGTTGCGCGGCGCGCTCGAGCAGATGATCCCGAACCACGACCATCTGTTCGAAAGCGTGCGCGGGCTCGGCCTGATGCTCGGCGTCCGGATGAAGACCGACAGCCGCGCCTTCGTCGCCCATCTGCGCGAGCACGGCCTGCTGACCGTCGCCGCGGGCGACAATGTCGTGCGCGTCCTGCCGCCTTTGGTGATCGAGGAGGCGCACGTCGCCGAGTTCGTCGAGCGCCTCTCGGCCGCCGCCCGCGCCTACCAAGTCCCGCAGGCGGCCTAATTCCTCCCCATGCGAACGCATGGGGAGGGGGACCATGCGAAGCATGGTGGAGGGGTAACTGGCTTGGCCTTTGCCGTTACCCCTCCACCACCCTTCGGGTGGTCCCCCTCCCCACGAGCTTCGCTCGCAGGGAGGAACGGGCTCTAGCGCAGGGCCGCCGTCCCCAGATCGAGCTCGCCGAACGGGATCACCTCGACGTTGGGATATTGCGCCCGCAGCGCTTCGAGGAATTCGCTCGCCCGGCCGACGACGACGATGCTCGCCTGCGCGGGATCGATCTCGGCCGCCACCGAAGCGGCGACCTGCTCCGGCGTCACCGCCTCGATGCTCGGCAGATAGCGCGCATATTCGCTCATCGGGAGGCCCTGGACGGCGAGGTTGGCGAGGAAGTTGCCGAGACCGGACGTGGTCTCGACCTGCCGCCCGAAGCTGCCGGCGAGGAGGGTCCGCCGCTTCAGCAGGACATCCTCGGCGAACGGCTCCTGCCGGAGCCGCCGGATCTCGGCCAGCATCACCTGCGCGACCTCGGCGGCGGCGTTGTTGCGGGTCTGCGCGGTCGCGACCAGCATGCCCTCGTCGCGATAGGCGCCGAGGCCGCTGGTCGCGCCGTAGCTCAATGCCCGGCGCACCCGCACCTCCTGGAACAGCCGCGCCGTCGACGATCCGCCGAGCGCCGAGTTGGCGAGGACGAGCGGATAATAATCGGGGTCCGAGCGGGCGATGCCGCGCAGCACCACCGACACCGCCGCCTGGTCGGAATCCGGATTGTCGACCACGATGACGCGCGGCGCGGGCGCCGCGCCGGCGCGATTGGCGGGCAGCGGCGGCAGCGGCCTCTGCGGCGCCGTCCAGCTGCCGAACAGCCGCTCGGCGAGCGCGAAGCCGGCCTCGGCGTCGAGCGCGCCGGTGATGATCAGGGTGGCATTGTCCGGCCGCCACCAGTCGCGGTGATAGGCGACCAGGTCGTCGCGCGCGATCGCCGCCAGCGAGGCCGGCGTGCCTCCGGCCGGCGCGCCGTAGGGCGCGTCGCCATAGACGGCGCGGGCGGCGACGCGCTGGCTGACGAAGGACGGGTCCCGCATGCTGACCCGCAGCCGGTCGAGCGCGCGGCGGCGCTCGCGCTCGAGCTCCTCGGGCGCGAAGCTCGGCTCGCGGACGAGCTGCGCGAGCAGCGCACCGGCCTCGCCGATCGTCGCGGTCGGCGCCGCGACGAAGGCGACGCTGCTGTCGTTGGAGGCCGAGCCGCCGACCTGCGCGCCGAGCGATTCGATTCGCGCGGCGATCTGCGGCGCCGTCATGTCGGCGGTGCCCTGGTCGATCAGGGTGGTCATCATGGTCGCGACGCCGGGCCGGCCGGCGGGATCGGCCGCGCTGCCGCCGCCGAACACCATGAAGGCGGAAGCGATCGGCAGGCTGGTCGAGCGGGCGACGACGACGCGCATGCCGTTGGCCAGTCGCCGCTCGGCGACGGCCGGGGCGGTGAAAGGCTGGCGCGGCCCCGCCGCGGGCACCGGGACCCGCTCGCCTTCGGGCGCGAGCTGGTTGGGCGTGCCGGTCGCGGGCGGGAAGCTGCGGCCGAGCGCGACGTCGGTCGGCTGGGCGGAGGGATCGGGCGCGGCCTCGCCGCTGCGCTGCGCCTGGTCGAGATAGCGGATCGAGACCCGGCGATCGTCGGCGAGGTAGCGGCGGGCGACGCGCTGGACGTCGGCGGCGGTGACGCGCTGCACAGCGGCGAGCAGCCGGTCGCCCCAGCGCGGATCGTTGGCGGTGGTGATCGAGCTGCCGATCTCGTTGGCGCGGCCGGTCGGCGTCTCGCGGCTGAACAGCATGTAGGAGACGATCTCGTTGCGCGCCTCCTCGAGCTCGGCCGCCGTCACCGGCCGGTCGCGGACTCGGGCGACCTCGGCCGCGAGCGCCTGCTCCGCTTCGCCGACGTCCCGCCCGCTGGCGACGATCGCCTGGACCGCGAAGATGCCGGCATCCTCCAGCGCGTAATCGGACGCGCCGGCGCTCTGCGCGAGCTGCCGCTCGTAGACGAGCGAGCGGTAGAGCCGCGACGACTGGCCGCCGGAGAGGATCATCTCGAGCATTGAGAAGGCCGCCGAATCCGGATGGTTGAGCCGCGGCCGCTGCCAGGAGAAGACCAGAGCCGGCAGCGGCACGTTCGGGCCGTAGGCGGTCAGCGACCGCGCCGCCGTTCTCGGCCTTTCCACTGCGCGGTGGCGCAGGATCGGCCGGTCGGGGCGCGCGATCGGGGCGAGGTGCCGGTCGATGAAGCGGTCCAGCTCGGCCGGGTCGAAATTGCCCGAAACGATCAGGGTCGCATTGTCCGGCCGGTAGAAATTGGCATGGAAGGCGCGCGCCTCCTCGAGCGTCGCCGCGTCCAAGTCGGCCATCGTGCCGATCCCCGACCGGCGATAGGGGTGGGCGGTGAAGCCGGTATCGAACAGATAGTAACGCTGCAGCCGGCCATAGGGCTGGGAGAGGACGCGCTGG
Source organism: Sphingomonadales bacterium (assembly GCA_034668525.1). Classification (GTDB taxonomy): domain Bacteria; phylum Pseudomonadota; class Alphaproteobacteria; order Sphingomonadales; family Sphingomonadaceae; genus Allosphingosinicella. Next base: position 3,203 of record JAXDPC010000167.1, on the reverse strand, counting down.
CGCATCTCCTCCTTGACGATATTGCGCTCGGCTTCGAACACATTCTGGTCGAGCACCGACCGCCCCATCCGCTCGGCGTGCGACCAGATCATCGCCTCGAGCTGGTTGGCCGGGACGGTCTCGTAATAATTGGTGGTGTCCGGGCCGGTGGAGGCGTTGCGGGTGCCGCCCGCCTGCTCCTCGACGATCCGGCTCAGCTCGCCCGGCGGGATGTTGCGGGTGACGCGGCTCAATATGTGCTCGAACAGGTGGGCGAAGCCCGAGCGGCCGGCGGGGTCGTCCTTCGAGCCGACATTGTACCACATCTGGACCGAGACGTTGGCGGTGTTGGTGTCGCGCAGGGCGTAGACGGTGAGGCCGTTGGGGAGCGTTCGCGTGGTGAAGGCGATCGGCGGTACCGCGGCAGCCGCGGCGGCGCGCGGCCGGGGCTGGGCGAGCGCCATCGTCCCGGTCGCGGCGGCGCCGGCCATCAGCACGGCGAGGATGATGGTCGATCGGATGTGCGCCAAGTCTCGGCTCCTCTTCGAATAACGTTTCCGCATCGGGGTTTATCGCGTGTGTTATGACTGTAAAGCGGCGGCCGGCGAATTCGCAAGGCCCGATTGGGCCGAGCCGTTGACCCGGCCGCAACGCGTCGCCACATCGCCGCCATGGCTTCCCCCTCCACCCGGCAGGCGCCCGCCAATCTCGACGAGGCGGTGAGCTTCACCATTCCCGCGCGCCACGTGCGCGGACGGGTGGTGCGGCTCGGGCCCCTGCTCGGCGAGATATTGTCGGCGCACGATTATCCGGCGCCGATCGCGCGCATCCTCTCCGAGGCTTTGGTGCTCACTGCTCTGCTCGGCGCGATGCTGAAGGAGGAAGGCGGCCAGCTCACCGTCCAGGCGCAGACCGAGAGCGGGATCGTCGACCTCCTCGTCTGCGACTATCGCGGCGGCGAGCTCAGGGGCTATGTGCGCTTCGACCGCGAGCGGCTCGCCGGGCTGCCCAGCCGCCGCGACCTCGCCGCCCTCTTCGGCAAGGGCTATCTCGCCATCACCTTCGACCTTCCGGTCGCGGACGAGCGCTATCAGGGGATCGTGCCGCTCGAGGGCGCGTCCCTCGCCGAGGCGGCCGAGCATTATTTCACCCAGTCCGAGCAGGTGCCGAGCCTGGTCCGTCTCGCGGTCGACGATACCGGCCGCGTCGCCGGCGGCATCCTCGTCCAGCACCTCCCCGAAGGCGAGGAGGGGCGCGACCGCATCCACACGCGGCTCGACCACCCGGAATGGGAGCATGTCCGCATCCTCGCCGAGACCATCAGGGCCAACGAATTGTCGGAGCGCTCGCTGCCGCTCGAGGGCCTGCTCTGGCGCCTGTTCCACGAGGAGGAGGTGCGCGTCGTCCCGGGCGTGCCGCTGGCCCGGGGATGCCGCTGCAGCGCCGAGCATATCCGCAGCGTCATCGCCCGCTTCCCGGAGGCGGAGCGCGAGCAGATGGCCGACCAGGCCGGACTGATCAGCGTGGATTGCGAGTTCTGCTCGCGGCTCTTCCCGATCTCCCTCGGCGATTTCGACGCCTGAAGGCCGTTCTCGCGCCGCATTTTTTCTGCTACCGGCGGCGGCGGGAAGGGGTGGGACGATGAATGTTCGCGAAGGCGTCCGGCACGCTCTGGGCGCGGTCATGCTGGCGGCGGCTCTGGTGACGGGCGTGGCGGCCGCCACGGAGGCGGAGCTGCCTGTGCTCGGCCGGCTCGAGACCGGCCTGTGGCAGCTTCGCAGCCTCGACAACGGCCGCACGCTCGCCGCGATCTGCCTCGGCGACCGCGGGCAGCTCGCCCAGCCGCACCACCGCGGGATCGCCTGCAGCCGCAACGTGGTCAGCCGGGCGCAGGATGCGGTCGAGATCCGCTACAATTGCCCGGCCGCTTTCGGCCAGACCGCGATCCGGGTCGAGACTCCGCGGCTGGCGCGGATCGAGAGCCAGGGGGTCGACAACGGCGTCCCGTTCGGCTTCCGGGCGGAAGCGCGGCGGGTCGGCGCCTGCCGCTGAGCGTGGATGAACGACGGCGGACCGGCCCGTTAACAGCCCGTTTACCATGACCCTGCTAGAAGGACGCCGTGCCGAGAGTATGGCACGCTTTCCTCCCTAGCAGGCTTGCACAGAGCCTCGACTGGGCCGCTCCGAACGGGGCGGCCCGTTTTTTTGGCGCGCCCCGTCGTGCCGGACCCCGGATCAGGTCCGGGGTGACGATTTCCCGGTCATCCGGCTGCTAGCGCGCCTCGCAGCGGCGCAGCTGACGGCCGCGCAGGCCGGCGCAGGGGTCGGTGAGGTTCGGCGGCGCGAAGGCCGGCATGGCGAACGGATTGGAGGTCCTCGGCCGGTCGACGACCGGAACGAGGCTGTTGCGCAGCTCGCGCATCCTCTCGCGTGCGACGATGTGGAGCTCGCCCTTCGGCCGGGCGAGCGCTTCCTTCAAGATGTTGGTCGCGGTCTGGCAGAAGGCCAGCTGCGCCTGGAAGGTCGAGAAATTGTTGTAGGTCTGGGTCGAATAATCGTCGAACCGGCGCGGACCCTGGGTGGCGCCGTGCACCCGCCGGAAATAGCCGCCGAGCGTCGTATAGGCCGCAGCGAGCTCGGCCGCATGGTGGGCGAGCAGCGCGTTGTAATTGGGAACCGCCCGCAGAAAGGGCGAGAACTGGCACTGGAGCGCGGCGACGTTGAGGCCGGAGCGAAGGTTCCACATCAGGCTGGCGCGGTGCTCGGCCGCGGTGGCGCCCGGGATCGGCGCGCCCACCAGGGGATCGTTGGCCTCGATCGGACCGCGGCGGAAATCGGGGCTGTTGAGGAAGAGCTGGGCCGGGGCCGGCGCGGCCAGGGCGCAGGCCAGAAGGCAGGCGGCGGCGCTGCTGCGCAGCCTCTTGGTCCAATTCACGCGCATTCCCACCCTTCTCGCCTACAGGCACCACCATTAGCCGACGCGCGCCGTCGATCCAGATTGGGAAAGGGGAGTCCGTCGCGGCAGCGGCACGGTTCACCGGCTAAGCCGCTGGCTTACAAGAAAAAGGCCGCCCGTCAAACGGGCGGCCTTCTCCTTTTGCGATGAGCGGAGCCGCGAACGGCCCCGGGGCTCACATGCCGTTGATCGAGTCCCCGGCGGTGTTGCCGCCGGTGTCGCCGCCGGCATCGGTGCCGCCGCTGTCGGTGCCGGTGTCGGCGCCCGC
>JAXDPC010000166.1:0-8709 GCA_034668525.1 Sphingomonadales bacterium | reverse complement strand
GCCGCGCTGCGAGATGCCGCCCGACAGGTTGAGGTGCAGGCCCTGTATCTCGCGGCGGGTGATGATGTTGATCACGCCCGCGATCGCGTCCGCGCGGTAGGTCGACGAGGCGCCGTCGCGCAGGATCTCGATCCGCTCGATGATCGCGTTCGGGATCGTGTTCAGATCGACGAAGTTGCGCTGACCGTCGTCGGCCAGCGGATACGGCGCCATGCGAAGCCCGTCGAAGATCGACAGGGTCGACTGCACGGTAAGGCCGCGCAGCGACGGCGCGTTGGCGCCCGACGCGAAGTTGAAGCCGGTGTTCCAGCCCTGCTGGATGGTGCCGGCGTTGTTCGCCGAGATGCGCTGCACCGCCTCGGAGACGGTGTTGATGCCGCGCTGCTGCAGCGACTCGGCGGAGAGGACGGTCACCGGAGACGGAGTCTCGTCGGTCGTGCGCTGCCGGAACAGGGTTCCGGTGACGGTGATGGTATCGTCCTCCGTGCCCTCGGCGGACTGCTGGACGGGAGCGGCAGGCTGGCCGGCGTTGGGATCGTTCTCGTCGGGCTGCGCATAAGCGGGAGTCGCGAGAACGGCAGCGCCGATCATGAGGGTCGACGCCAACAGGCGCTGACGGAGAGTTGATTGCATCTTTAGTCCCCTAGCAAACGGCGGTGAGCGCCGCCGGATCTCTTTATCTCTTTCCCGTCCTGGACCTCGCCCTTCCCCTGAAGGTCATGACCGCAAACGGTAAAAACGGCCGGAAAGCCGCTTTCAACGTCCCGTTTAGGACAGCATTCGAGATTAACGCAATGGCGAGAGGGGGCGCGCCGCCAGTTGATCGCGGGCTGTAGCAAAAAGGTCACAATGCGCGTCGCCGCGCCGAATGGCGCTGCTCAACGGGCCGGGGGGCCCATCGGACCGGCGACGAGCTGCGGGTCCAGTCGCGCGCCGTTCCAGGTCAGGCTCCAGTGGAGATGCGGTCCGGTGGCGCGGCCGGTGGCCCCCACGGTGCCGATCCGGTCCCCGCGGCGGACCGGCCGGCCGACGTCCACCTCGACGCGGGCGAGGTGGAGAAAGGCGCTGTTGAGCCCCATGCCGTGGTCGACGATGACCAGATTGCCTTCGAGGCTGAAGCTCGGCGGGCCGGCGAGGACGACGATGCCGTCGGCCGGAGCCACCACCGGCGCGCCGGCGCCTGCCGCGACATCGACGCCGCCATGATAGGCCGCCGGCACCCCGCGGTAGATGCGCTGCGAGCCGAACAGCCCGCTGATCCGCCCCCGCGCCGGCCACACGAAGCTCTGCCGCCACCCCGCCGCCGCGGTCCGCCGCGCCCGGGCCGCGCGGATTCGCGCCAGCTCCGCCTCGCGGCGACGGCGATAGGCCTCGTCCGGGACGCCGGACGGGCGGCGCGCGATATCGATCCGCTCGATCTGCCAGCGGCGCGGCGCCACCGCGATCGCCTGCTCGACGACGCGGCCGTCGGCGAGGCGCGCGGACAGCAGCACCCTCGCCGCCTGGTCGCGGTCGAAGCCGATCAGGAAACGGCCGTCCGGCGCGAGCGGCACCGGCTCGCCGCCGAGGCGGAGCGCCAACGTCCCCCGCGGCGCGCGGCCGCGGACGATGCCGCCCTGCACGGCCCGGCCCTCGATCGCGATGGCGTCCTGGGCAGCCGCGGCGGATGCGGTGGACAGTGGGAGAGACAGAGCCGAGGCCAGCACCGCCGCCGGCCTCACTCCTTGCCCTCCGCCTTCATCGCCGCTTCCGGCGAGGCATAGGGTTCCTGCCGCTCGACGCTCCAGTAGCGCAGCTGGTCGAGCGGGATCTGCTGGCCCGTGACCGCGCAGGTGACGTGGTCGCCGTTCGCCAGCACGCGAAACGAGCCCGGAAGATAATGGACCTTGGCCGGGCGGCCCCTGCTCGACATCAACATCCTCGTTTCCCTCAAAACAGCTTGGGCTGGTCGACCCCGAACTTGGTGAGGCCCGGACGCGGCGGCCGCCGCGGCGCGTCGCCTGTGCTCGCATCGACCGCATCGTCGCTGAACACGAGCTTGAGCAGGCGCGCCTCGCGGGCGGCGGCGGCGGAGGTGAGCGTGCGGCCGCTGCGGTCCTCGACGCGGGCATAGCCCCGCTCGAGCGGCCGGTTCGGATGGGCGAGCTCGGCGACCCGCCACAATCCCTGCAGCCGCTCCGAAGCGCGCCGGTGGGCGGCGACGAGAAGGCCCGGCCTCAGCGCGCCGGCGGCATGGCCCAGCTCGCCGCGGGCGCGATCGAGCCGCCCGCCGAGCGCGCGCGGCAGGCGATCGCCGAGCTCGTCGAGCTTCTGGCGCTGCGGCGCGAGCAGTCCCTCGCGCTCCGGCCAGCGGCGCATCAGATTCCCATATTGCTCCGCCGCCCGCTCCAGCGTGCGGCCGGCGCAGCGCTCGGCGCGGTGGCCGAGCTCGCGCAGCTGGCCGAGCAGGTCGCGGCGCACCGGCACCGCCATCTCGGCCGCGGCAGTCGGCGTCGGCGCCCGCACGTCGGCGGCGAAGTCGCAGAGCGAAGTGTCGGTCTCGTGCCCGACCGCCGAGATGATCGGAATCGGCGAGGCGGCGACCGCGCGCACGACCTCCTCTTCGTTGAAGGCCCACAAATCCTCGATCGAGCCGCCGCCGCGGGCGACGATGAGGAGGTCGGGCCGGGGAAACGGCCCGCCGGCGCCGAAGCCCCGCACCGCCGCTGCGATCTGCGCCGCGGCGCCCTCGCCCTGGACCGGCACCGGCCAGACGACGACGTGGCAGGGGCAGCGGTCGGCGAGCCGGTGGAGGATGTCGCGGATGACCGCCCCGGTGGGCGAGGTGACGACGCCGATCACCTGCGGGCCGAACGGCAGCGGCTTCTTCCGCTCGGCATCGAACAGCCCTTCGGCCGCCAGCGCCCGCCGCCTCTTGTCGAGCAGGGCCATCAGCGCGCCCTGGCCCGCAAGCTCGAGCCGCTCGATCACCACCTGATATTTCGACCGGCCCGGATAGGTGGTGAGCCGCCCGGTGGCGATCACCTCGACCCCGTCCTCCGGCTGAAAGCGCAAGGCGGCGGCGTTCGCACGCCAGATGACGCCGTCGATGCAGGCATTCTCGTCCTTCAGCGTCAGATAGCAGTGCCCCGAGCCGTGACGCTTGAAGCCGGAAATCTCGCCCCGCACCCGGACATGGCCGAAGGCGTCCTCGACCGCCCGCTTGAGCGCGCCCGACAGCTCGCTCACCGACATCGCCGGTGCGTTGTCGCCCGGCGTCTCGGTTGCTAACAGCGCGCCGTCGGCGGGCTTCGGGAAGTCGCTCATGAATCTACTGCTCATCGGCTCCGGCGCGCGCGAACATGCGCTCGCCTGGAAGCTGGCGCAATCGCCGATGCTGGGCAAGCTGTTCGCGGCGCCCGGAAATCCGGGGATCGCGGAGCATGCCGAGCTGGTCCCGATCGATCCTGCCGACCACCGCGCCTGCGCCGATTTCTGCATCCGCCATTCGATCGGGCTGGTCGTCATCGGGCCCGAGGCGCCGCTCGTCGACGGCCTCGCCGACAATCTGCGCACCATGGGCTTCCGCGTCTTCGGCCCGAACAAGGCGGCGGCGCAGCTCGAAGGCTCGAAGGGGTTCACCAAGGACCTGTGCGCCCGCGAAAGCATCCCGACCGCCCGCTACGCCCGCGCCTCCGACCGTCTCGCGGCGGAAGCTGCGCTCGGCGATTTCGGATTTCCCGTGGTGATCAAGGCCGACGGGCTCGCCGCGGGCAAGGGCGTCGCCATCGCCGCGGACGCGGCCGAGGCGGCCGCGGCGCTCGACGCGATCTTCGCAGGGCGCGGCGGCGCCGTCGTGATCGAGGAGTTCCTCGAAGGGGAGGAAGCCAGCTTCTTCGTGCTCACCGACGGCGAGACGGTGCGGCCGTTCGGCTCGGCCCAGGACCATAAGCGCGTCGGCGAGGGCGACACCGGCCCCAATACGGGCGGCATGGGCGCCTACAGCCCCGCTTCGGTCTTCACGCCTGAAATGGAGCGGCGCACGATGGCGGAGATCGTGCTTCCGACGATCCGCGCGATGGCGGCGCAGGGCAGCCCGTTCAGCGGCATCCTCTATGCCGGGCTGATGCTGACGGCCGCGGGGCCCAAGCTGATCGAATATAATGTCCGCTTCGGCGACCCCGAATGCCAGGTGCTGATGCTGCGCCTCGAGAGCGACCTGCTCGCCCTGATGCTCGCGACCGCGGAAGGCCGGCTGGCGGAAGCCGAGCCGCCGCGCTTCAGCGACCAAGCCGCGCTGGCGGTGGTGCTCGCGGCGAACGGTTATCCCGGCACGCCCGCGATGGGCGGGCAGATCCGCGGCCTGGACAAAGAAGTGGGCGCATCGGTCTTCCAGGCGGGGACGACGCTGGAGGACGGCGCGCTCGTGGCGAGCGGCGGCCGCGTCCTGTCCGTCGCGGCGACGGGCGCGAGCGTGGCGGAGGCGCAGCGCGCGGCCTATCGGGCGGTGGACGCGATCGATTTCCCGACCGGATTCTGTCGCCGCGACATCGGCTGGCGGGAGATCGCGCGGGGCTGACCTGCGGCCGCTTGGCCGCTAATAAGGGCGCGAGACGAGGAGGAACGATGCCGCGCTGGGCGAAATTGCTGATCGGGCTCGCGGCCGCCCTGCTGGCCGGCTGGCTCTATTACGGGCCCCATGGCGGCGGCGCGCGCTTCGTCGATGCGCTCCAGCAGCGCGCCGATCTCCGCCTCAGCGTGCCCGACGTGCGCGGCGTCGGCGTCACCGCCCGGATGCAGCGCGAGCCGCTCGCGCGCCTCGCCATCCTCTCCGGGCGCGCCGACACCTATCAGAGGGAGGGGATGGGCTCCTTTCCGGGGATCAACGAGCGCATTCGCACTATCCCCGGCATGGGGGGCATACGCTGGCAGGGAGAACAAGGCGACCGCGTCCTGCCGCTGATCGCCGAGACTCTCCTCCTCGCCGCAGCCGCCTGGCTGATCGGACTCGGCATCGGCTGGCTCCTGTTCGGCCGCAGGAAGCGCCAGAGCTTCCTCGGCGACGAGGAGTTCGAGCCGTGATCGCCCTCCTCCAGGCCAATTTCTTCCCGCTCGCAGCGGCCTTGCTGATCGGCGTCGCCACCGCGCGCTGGACCTTCCGCCGCCCGCCTTCAGGACCCGACAAGACATGACCGACGGCTCCGACACGACCCTGCTGATCGTCATCCTCCTCGCCGCGCTCGCCGCCGCGATCGTCGCCTGGCTGGTCTGGCGCGGCGCCCGGCGCCGCCGCTCCCGCGCTCCCATCCTCAGCGAGCGCTCCGGCAGCGAACGGCCCTATGTCCGGCCGCCGCCGGTCGCCCCCCCGGCCCATGCGGGCGTGACGGACGAGGTCGCCGCCGCGACCACCGACGTGCTTCGCGACGTCCTCAGCGTCGAGAACGAGGCGGCCGCGGGGTCGGACGACCTCCAGCGCCTCAAGGGCGTCGGGCCCAAGCTCGCCGCCCGGCTGCGCGAGCTCGGCATCACCAGCTACGCCCAGCTCGCCCATCTCGGCGAGACCGAGGTCGGTCGTCTCGACGAGCGGCTCGGGCCGTTCAGCGGCCGCGTCTCCCGCGACCGGCTGGTCGAGCAGGCGCAGTTCCTCGCCCGCGGCGACACCGACGGCTTCGAGGAGCGCTTCGGCAAATTGGGCGGTTAGTGCCTACCGCCGCCGCCTGATCTGCTGGGTCGCGATCAGCTTGTCGATCTTGCGCCCGTCCATGTCGACCACTTCGAACGACCAGTCGGTGTAGGAGAAGCGTTCGCCGGTCTCGGGCAGCCGCTTCAGCACCGAGAGGGCGAATCCCGCGACGGTCGCGAAATCCCGGTCATGGGGCAGGTTGATGCCGAGCTGGTCGGTGAGGGCGTCCGCCGACAGCGAGCCGGAAATCAGCCAGCTGCCGTCCTCGCGCTCGACCAGCGGCGGGTCCGAGCCGTCGTCGCTGTTGGAAGCGAAAGCTCCGGCCAGCGCCGCCAGCAGGTCGGCCGGAGTCACCAGCCCGTCGAAATGGCCATATTCGTCGTGGACGAAAGCCATCGGCACCTCGGCGTCACGCAGGACCGCGAGCGCATCCATGGCGTCCATCTGGTCGGGAATGACGGGCGCCGTCCGCATCAGCGCGCGCAGCTCGAGCGGCTGCCCCTCGATGAAGGCCCTGACGATGTCGCGCGACTGGACGACGCCGACCAGATTGTCGACCGACCCCTCGGCGACCGGAAGGCGGCTGTGCGGAGTCTCGCGCAGCTTCTCGCGGATCGCGTCGATGCCGGCATCGGCGTCGATCCAGTCGACGTCGGTGCGCGGCGTCATGATCTCGCGCGTCGGCCGGTCGGCGAGGCGGACCACGCCGGAAATGATCGCGCGCTCATTCTCCTCGATCACGCCGGCATGCTGCGCCTCCGCGACGACGATATGAAGCTCCTCGGCGGTGACCCGGCTCTCGGTGTCGCGCTGCAGGCGAAGCAAGGCGAAGATGCCGGCGCTGGTCTTGTCGAGGAGCCAGACGAAGGGCGCCGTCGCCCGCGCCAGCCACAGCATCGGCGGCGCCATCACCGCCGCGATCCCCTCGGGCGCCCGAAGCGCGAACTGCTTGGGCACCAGCTCGCCGATCACCAGAGAAGCGTAGGTGGTGAGCACGATCACCAGCGCGAAGCCGACGGTCTGCGCGGTCCCCGGCTCGAGGCCGAGCAGCTCCAGCCGGTAGCCGACCGGGGCGCCGAGCCGGGAGCCGGAATAAGCGCCGGCGATGATGCCGACGAGAGTGATGCCGATCTGGACGGTCGACAGGAAGCGGCCGGGATCGTCCGAAAGGTCGAGCGCCGTCTGCGCCCCCCGCCGCCCGCGCTTCGCCATCGCCTTCAGCCGCGGCTTGCGCGACGAGACGATCGCCAGCTCGGACATCGCGAACAGGCCGTTGACGCCGACCAGCAGCACGATCGCGACGACGTCGAGCCAGGGAAAGGGCGCAAGATGTGGTGAGGAGGGAGCCATAAGCGGGTCGGCCCGTTTAGCGCCTAAGGTTTCGCGCCGACAACCTGTTCCTCGACCCGCTTCGGGCCGGAAGTGGAACAATGGCGCCGCGGCGGCGGTTTGTCTGCCGTTCACCCCTCCCCGGGAAAGGTATGAGTATGTCCAAGCGTATCACCGCGGCCGTCGCCGCCACCCTCCTCGCCACCACCGCCGCCTGCGTCACCAATCCGGAGACCGGCGAGCGCGAATTTCCGACCCGCACCGTGATCGGCGGCGCGGCCGGCGCGATCGGCGGCTATCTGCTCGGCGACCTGATCGGCGGGAGGCGGGACCGCACCGAGCGGATCCTCGGCGCGGGCATCGGCGCGATCGCCGGCGCCGGGGTCGGCCAATATATGGACCGCCAGGAGCAGGAGCTCAGGCGCCGCACCGCCGGCACGGGAGTGGTGGTCGAGCGGCAGGGCGACGAGCTCGTCCTCACCATGCCTTCCGGCATCACCTTCGCGCACGACCAGTCCGACGTGCAGGCGCAGTTCCAGCCCGTCCTCAACGAGGTCGCGCAGACCCTTACCGCTTACCCGTCGACGATGATCGACGTGCTCGGCCACACCGACAGCACCGGCAGCGATGCCTATAATCAGGGCCTGTCCGAACGGCGCGCCCAGGCGGTCGCCGCCTATCTGAGCGCGCGCGGCGTGCAGCCGGTCCGCATCGCCACCCGCGGCTATGGCGAAAGCCAGCTGCTCGTGAACCCGGAGAACAGCGAGGCCGACCGCCAGGCCAACCGCCGCGTCGAGATCCGGATCGTCCCCGCAACGCAGGGTTAAGCCCGATCGAGGCAATGGAGAGGGCGCCGGGCCGATCCCGGCGCCCTTTTCGTTGTTTGGCAACATGGCGCATATCGACCAGCTCCGGTCCGATCGCAGGAAGGCGGCGGCGGCCGTCGCCCTGCTCCACCTCGTCCTCGGCTATGCTTTGGTCGCCGGCCTCGGGGTCGACTTCCGCCGCGCCGTCGAGGAGCCGCTGCGAATCTTCTCGATCGCGGTGCCGCCCCCTCCCGAGCCGACCGTCCCCGCGCCCGTCCGCCGGCCCGATCCGGAAGGCGCCGCCTCGCCGCAGAGCCTGAAGGCGCGGCCGACGCCGGTGGTGGCGCCGCGGCAGGCGCCGTCCCGCTCCCGGGCGGTGCCGATGCCGCTGCCCGCCGCGACCGGCAGCGCCCGCGACGCCGGCGCCTCGAGCCAGCCCGGCCCCGGCACCGGCGCGGGCGGCGAGGGCAGCGGCGCGGGCGCCGGCCGCGGCGGCGCCGGGACCGGCGGCGGCGGCATCGCCTCGCGGGCGCGCCGTATCGCCGGCGCGCTGAGCGATTCGGACTATCCGGGCCGCGGCCGGCGCGAGCGGATCGAATCGGTCTCGGTCCGCTTCACCGTCGGCGCCGACGGGAGCGTCGGCGGCCGCACGGTCACCGGATCGAGCGGAAACCCGCGGCTCGACGCCGTCACCTGCGATCTCATCGAGCGCCGCTTCCGCTATCGCCCCGCCACCAACGCCCGCGGCGAGCCGGTGCCGTCGGTGGTCACCACCGGCTTCGACTGGGTCCCGCCCGCGCTCAACCGGCGCCGCTAGGCTCCGAACTCGATACCCGCAATGGTCGGGATCGTCCGGAGAAGGCCTCCGGCAAGGAGGACGGCGCCGGCCGGGCTGGTTGCCCGGACAAGCCG
>JAXDPC010000165.1:0-14594 GCA_034668525.1 Sphingomonadales bacterium | reverse complement strand
TAGTGGCCGAGCAACTGGGCGCGGTCGTCGCCGATCGCTGCGGCGACGTCCGGGTTGGAGGCGCCGTAGAGATAGGCGTCGACCCGGCTGAAGCTGCGGCCCTCATTATATCCGGAATCGATATAATGCTGCGCCAGCCCGTTGGCGTTCGTGCCGAACGTGACCAGCAGGTCCGAGTTCGAGGCCGAATAGCCCAGATAGTCGAAGCTCGTGGTCGAGCGGCCGGCCGCGAAGCCCTCGCGGATATAATGGTCGGTATAGGCGGTGTAATAGCTTCCGAACTTTGCAATCAGATCCGGGTTCGAGGCGCCGTAGAAGAAGGGGTTGAAGCGGAACGGATCGCGCCCCTCGGCCTGCCCGAAATTCACCCAGTGCCAGCGTCCCGCCACCGGGTCTGCGCCGAACGCCTGGATGAGGTCCGGATAGGACGCGATGTAGCGGAGCGGATCGAACTCTTCAGGCATCGGGTCACTCCTTCAACGACTGCGTGCGAGACGCCTCTCGCCGCGCGGCGCACATTCTCTCCGGAGTCGAGCGCGGACCGGAATTCTCCAGCCTGAGCCGATACTTAGCTATCACGAGACGGCTTGGGAAGCCGTCAAGCGACGACCACGGACCCGTGCAGCACGTCGGCGGCGGTGAGCGAGGCGACGCCGTTCAGCAGGATATGGAGGTCGCTGGCGTTGAGCACGCCGTCGCCATTGTCGAACCAGAGGGAGTGATCGTCTTGCTGGAAGACCGCGTCGAGCGTGCCGTCGCCGGGGGTCAGCAATGCCTGCGCCGCGGCCAGATTGGCGGCGTTGCCGGCGAAGTTGATCGTCTTGCCGTTGAACCCCTGAAGATTGAGCACGTCGACGACGTCGCTGCCCGACACGAAATTATAGACCGTATCGAGCGTCGCGCCGGCGCTGTCGGAGAGCGCGGTGTAGCGCAGGCGATCGTTGCCGGTGCCGCCGTCGAGCTGATCCGCGCCGCCACGGCCGAACAGGATGTCGTTGCCGTCGGCGGTGGAGATGATGTCGCTCAGATTGCCGCCGATCACGCTATCGTTGCCGGAGCCGGTCTCGATCTGCGAGCGCGAGGTGGCGAGCGCCGTGACGATATCGTCGCCGCTGCCGCTCTTCACCCGGGTGGTGCCGCTGATCACCAGGTTGGCGGTCGCCGCCGAAGCGTCGATCGGGGCGTAGATGAGATCTTCCGGATTGCCCTTGCCGCCGATCACGTTGATCGTCTGCTGCGCCGCCTGGATGTCGCCCGCCTGGGTGTCGAGATAGATCCAGCCGTGCGAATAGCGCTCGGGATTGAACGAAAAACCGCTCTCGACGAACGTGACGTTGATGGTCTCGATGCCGGTCACATTGGTGAGGTTGACCGGCGTGTAGCCGCCGTTCTGATTGGGCTGCGCATAAACGACATAAGTGAGGTCCATCACGTCCGTGGCGAAACCGCTCCCGATCAGCGTCTCGGTCGCCTGGATGTCGGGGGAATAGACGGTGAAACGCATCGCCGCGCCGGCCTGCGACGCATCGACGAAATGGGTGCCCTTGTCGAGATGAGCGGCGCTGTTGTTGAAGCCGAAGATATCCTTGAGCACGATCTCGACCGGTACGTTGAAGGCCGGATCGAACACGACATTGTCCGTGGTGCGGCCCTCGAGACGCACTTGCTTCAGGCCCATCTCCATCGCCTGCGCGCCGAGATGCACGTCGAGGTTCGAGCCGGTGAGGATCTCGAAGCCGGAGAGGCGCGTGAAGCTGGCGTCGGTGGCGACGCCGCCGAGAAGCCTCACCGTGTCGCCCGAGCCGAGTTGCTGGCCGAAGCTGTCGCCCCCACCGTCGGCCGTGATGTTCGGGCCGAGATCGGAAGCGTAGACTGCGATCGAGTCGCCGCCGCTGCTGCTGCCGACGAAGTTGATCACGTTGGGTATGCCGACATTCTCTTTGGTGAAGTTCCCGCCGGCGACGTTGAAGGCGACGGCGCTGCTGAGCAGGGTGGCGGTGAGAGTAACCCGGCCGGCCACGTCGTACGTGCCGGTCGCGGTCGGGCCGCCGCTCAGCCTGACCCTGGCATCGTCGATCAGCTCTATCTTCTCGACGCCCGTAATCTTCGCGAGATCGAGGTCGAAGGTCCTGAGGAAGGCGTCCGGCCCCGAAAGGCGGATGATGTCGGTGCCGGGCCCGCCGTCGGTGGTGTGCGAGGTGGAGACCTTGCCCGTGACGAGATCGTTGCCGGAGCCGAGGGAGATGGTCTGCGCGCCGACGCCGGCGATGACATGATCGCTCCCGCTGCCGGTGAGGACGATGTCGGCGCCGCCGGCCGCGACGTTGACGGTGAGGCCGGTCGTGTAGGCGCTGGCGTCCGTCGTCGAGCCGCCGGCGCTGGTGGCCGTGACGAAGCGGATGCCCGCCGCCTGTGCGTTGGCGCCGAGCACGGTCGTGAAATTGTCCGCGATCCTGAGATAGCGGGTGTGGTGGACCGAGGCGAAGTCCGCGTCCGTATAGTTGCGGCCGCCGATGTCGAGCGTGGCCCAGCCGTCGCTGACGTCGAGCCTGTACGGGCCGGTCTGCGCCGATTCGAGCGAGAAATAGTCACGGCCGGCGGTCGTCGCCTTGAAATCGAGCGAGGCGGCATCCTCTCCCGGAACGAGCGTATCGGACGCCACCGGCACGCCCGCGCCGTTGAACATCGTGATCTTGACCGGGATCGCCTCTCCGGCCGGACCGGTGACGATGATCACTGGCGCGGCGCCTGCGGCGAGGTCGAGCTGGTACCAGTCGCGGTCGCCCGGCCGGTCGAAGGCGGCGGTGAGGCCGGTGGCCGGGACGGTGTGCGTAGCCTGGTCGTGGCCATACAGGGTGTCGCCGGCACGGCCCTCGTAGACGCCGACCAGCATCCAGTGGTTCAGCACCTGCGCTTCGGAGAGGCCCGCGAGATCGCGATAGGTCAGGATATAGGCGCGCTCGTCGAAATCGGTCGGCCTGCCCTCGTCGGCGCCGGTGCGCAGATAGTGGTGCAGCGCCTCGTTGAGGTTGTTCGCGTACCCCGCCAGCAGAAGGTCCTTGTTGGCCGCGACATATTGCTTCGCGTCGAAGCCGGTGGTCGGCCGGTGCTCGTAATAGCCGTAATTGATATAATGGCCGAGCAATTGGGAGCGGTCGTCGCCGACCGCGGCGGCGACATCCGGGTTCGAAGCGCCGTAGAGATAGGCGTCGACCAGGTTGAAACTGCGGCCCTCATTATATCCGAAATCGATATAATGCTGCGCCAGGCCGTTGGCGTTGGTGCCGAACACCACCAGCAGGTCGGGGTTGGACGCCGAATAGCCCAGATAGTCGAAGCTCGTGGTCGAGCGGCCGGCCGCGAAGCCCTGGCGGATATAATGGTCGGTATAAGCGGTGTAATGGCTGCCGAAGAGCGGGATCAGGTCGGGGTTCGAGGCGCCGTAGAGGAAGGGGTTGAAGCGGAACGGATCGCGCCCCTCGGCCTGCCCGAAATGCACCCAATGCCAGCGGCCCGCCACCGGGTCGGCGCCGTACGCCTGGATGAGGTCCGGATAGGACGCGATGTAACGCAGCGGATCGAACTCTTCGGCCATTGGGTCACTCCTTCGCTGCGTCGTGCCGCGCCCGTCGGGCTGCGTACCGGGCACCAAATTTGGTCCAGAATGGACCTATTTAGCATTTGTCCAGCCGGAAGGCTAACCGTCTGGACAAACATGGATTAATCCTTGCTGACTGATCCGGTCCCCAGTGTCGGACGGACCCTCCGTGCGCCTCGCGCGCGGTGGGCCCAGCAGGTTTTCTTCTCCACAAGACCGTCCAACGGTGTTGAACCGAGCAACGTTCCGCACGATGTGAAGGTAGCTAAAGCCAGGAGATTCGCGACCATGAGAGCGGGCAGCATCCTCGAGACGATCGGCGGGACGCCGCATATCCGGATCAACCGCCTGTTCGGCGACGCCGAGGTCTGGGTGAAGTCGGAGCGCGCCAATCCGGGCGGATCGATCAAGGACCGGATCGCGCTGGCGATGATCGAGGAGGCCGAGCGCTCCGGCGCGCTGAGGCCCGGCGGCACCATCGTCGAGCCGACCTCGGGCAATACCGGCATCGGCCTCGCCATGGTCGCCGCGGTCAAGGGCTACCGGCTGATCCTGGTCATGCCGGACAGCATGAGCGTCGAGCGGCGCCGGCTGATGCTGGCGTACGGGGCCAGCTTCGACCTGACGCCGCGCGAGAAAGGCATGAAGGGCGCGATCGCCCGCGCGGAGGAGCTGCTCGCCGAGATCGACGGCAGCTGGATGCCGCAGCAGTTCGAGAACCAGGCCAACCTCGAGGTCCACCGCCGCACCACCGCGCGCGAGATCCTCGAGGATTTCCGGGATTCGCCGATCGACCTCTTGATCACCGGCGTCGGCACGGGTGGCCACATCACCGCCTGCGCCCAGATCCTCAAGCAGGAATGGCCCGGCCTGCAGGTCTTCGCGGTCGAGCCGACGCTGTCGCCGGTGCTCTCGGGCGGCCAGCCCGGGCCGCACCCGATCCAGGGCATCGGCGCCGGCTTCGTGCCCGGCATCATGGACGTGGGCCTGCTCGACGGCATCATCCAGGTCGCGCCCGACGCCGCCAAGGAAATGGCGCGCCGCGCGGCACGCGAGGAAGGCATCCTCGTCGGGATAAGCTCAGGCGCCACGCTCGCCGCGATCGAACAGAAGCTCGGCGAGGCCGGCGCCGGCAAGCGCGTGCTCGGCTTCAACTACGATACCGGCGAGCGCTACCTCTCGGTCCCGGATTTCCTGCCGGAGGAATAGGGCGCCGGCATCGGGCGGGAGAGCGGGCATGGCCTATGGCGACCAGTGGGAAGCGGGCGCCTCCTGGCGGCGGACGATCGCGGGCGCGCTCGATTTCCGCGGCCGCTCCCGCCGGACGGAAATGGTCTATTGGTGGCTGCTCTGGATGGCCCTCGCCGCCGTCGCCATGCTCGTGTCGATCCTCCTCCGGCGATCGGATGCGGAGGACTGGATCCGCCGCGGCGTCGACATCTTGATGGTTCTCCCCGCGTTGGCCTTGTTCGCGCGCCGGCTGCACGACCAGGATCGGCCCGCCTGGCTCGCTCTGCTCCTCCCCCTCGCGATCGGCCTTTCGCTGTTTCGCGAGCACCGGTTCGAAGCCCTGAGCCGCAGGCCGTTCGATCCCGCCGCTTTCGCGTCGGGCCCGCTGGAATGGGCGGCCGGCGGGGTCGTCTTCGTCGTCTTCGTCGTCTTCGTCGTCTTCGTCCTCCTGGTCCTGCCTGGGACGGAGGGCCCCAACCGCTACGGCGATGACCCCGTCTCTGATCCAATCCGCCTCCTGCCGAGGAGATGCTCATGTCGCCGCTCGAACAATCGCTGATCGCCTTCACGCTGGCCGCGGCCCTGATGACGATGACTCCGGGGCTCGACACCGCTCTCGTCCTCAGGGCCGCGACCGTCGAGGGCGGCCGCCGGGCCTGGGCCGCCAGCCTCGGCGTCTGCCTCGGCTGCCTCGCCTGGGGCGCGGTCGTCGCCGGCGGCCTCGGCGTGCTGCTCGCCGCTTCCGAGACCGCCTACAGAATGCTCAAATATGCCGGCGCCGCCTATCTCGTCTGGCTCGGGCTCAAGCTGATCCTCTCGCAGCGGGACGACTTCGGGACATCCGCGCCGGACGGAGCGCGCGACGCGGGCGAATGGCTGTGGTTCCGCCGCGGAATGCTCACCAACCTGCTCAACCCCAAGGTGGGAATCTTCTACGTGTCGTTCCTGCCGCAATTCGTGCCGCCCGGGCACGACGTCGCCGCGACCACGCTGCTGCTCGCTGGCATCCACGCGTTGCTCGGCCTCGCCTGGTTCGCCGCCCTGATCCTGGCGACGCGGCCGGTCGCCGCCGCCCTGCGCCGGCCGCGCACGATCCGCTGGCTCGACCGGGCGACCGGGACCGTGTTCCTGCTCTTCGCCGCGCGCCTCGCTTTGTCGCGCCACTGATCGCTCCGCTCCCGAAAGGAACCGGGGCGCCGCCGCCCGCGTTCGGTTCGCAAAGGAGTTTGGGTCATGGTCGTGGAACGGGAAGAGCGGGTGGTCGAGAGCGAGCCGGTGGTCGAGCGGCACACGACGGTGGTCAGCACGGGCGGCGACCGCGGCGGCGGCGGCGGCACCTTGCTCGCTGTCCTGCTGCTGGTGGTGGCGGTGGTCGTGCTGTTCCTGGTCTTCGGGCGCGGCCTGCTCGGCGGCGGCGACGACCTCAACGTCAATGTCGACGTCAAGGCCCCGGACGTCGACCTGCCCAAGGTCGATCCGCCGGCCCAGCCCGCGCCCGCGCGCTGATCAGCGGTTGACGGTCTGCATCCCGGCGGCGTGGTAGCGGTCGCCGGCGGCTGCGCCGTGCGGGAAGACGGCCTCGATCCGCCCCAGATCTTCGGGTGAGAGCCGGACGTCGAGCGCCGCGATATTTTCGTCGAGCCAGCGGCGGCGCTTGGTGCCTGGGATCGGCACAACGTCCTCGCCCTGGGCGAGCACCCAGGCCAGCGCGAGCTGCGCCGCCGAGCAGCCCTTCTCGGCGGCCAGCGCCTCGATCTCGCGCACCAGCGCGAGGTTGCGGTCGAAATTGTCGCCGGCGAAGCGGGGGTGGAAGCGGCGGTAATCGTCGTCGGGAAAGTCGGCCGCGCTGTTGAACTGGCCGGTCAGGAAGCCGCGCCCGAGCGGGCTATAGGCTACGTAGGAAATGCCGAGCTCCCGCACGGTCGGCAAAATCTCCTCCTCCGGCTCCCGGCTCCACAGCGAATATTCGGTCTGCAGCGCGACGATCGGGTGGACCGCGTGCGCCCGCCGCACCGTCTCCGGCGCCGCCTCGGAAAGGCCGAGGAAGCGCACCTTGCCCTCGCGGACCAGCTCGGCCATCGCGCCGACCGTCTCCTCGATCGCCACTTCGGCGTCGACCCGATGCTGGTAATAGAGGTCGATCACATCGACTCCGAGCCGCTTCAGGCTCGCCTCGCAGGCGGAGCGAACATAATCGGGCCGGCCGCAGACGCCCTGGAAGCTGCCATCCTCGCCGCGGACATTGCCGAACTTGGTGGCGAGGAAGACGCGGTCGCGGCGGTCAGCGATGGCGCGGCCGACCAATTCCTCGTTGCGCCCCACGCCGTACATGTCGGCAGTGTCGAGGAAGTCGACGCCGCGCTCGATGGCGTGGTGGATGGTCGCGATCGACTCGGCCTCGTCGCCGGCGCCGTAGAATTCGGACATGCCCATGCAGCCGAGGCCGATCGCCGAGACCGAGGGGCCGTCGCGGCCGAGGCGCCTTCTTGGGATCATGATCTTCGCTCCTGCTCGCTCGGCCCACATAAGAGCGGCGGTGACACCGCGCCAGCCCGTTACCGTCGCTTAACGTGCGGCGGCTAGAAGGAGCCGATGGGGGGCATCTTCGAATTCTTCTGGCTCGTCGGCGCGGCCGCGCTCGTCGTCGCCGTGCTTTCCCTTTTCGCCGCGCCCTATCTCCTCGCCGGCATCGTCCACGACAGGAACGAGGAGCATCAGCGCCGGTTGCTCCAGGAAGCCGAGCTCGACCGCAAGCTCGCCATCGCCGAAGCCGCGATCGCCGCCCGCGCCCGCGGCGAGAGCTTCGTTCCGCCAAGGGATTACGACCGCTCGCTCTGATTCTATCTCAATTATGCGGCGCCAGCCTCCGGTAGCTGAGCGCTTCGGCGACGTGGACGCGCCTCACCTCGTCCGAGCCGGCGAGGTCGGCGACGGTGCGGGCGACGCGGAGGACGCGGTGGTAGCCGCGGGCGGAGAGGCGCATCGCTTCGGCGGCCTGGCCGAGCAGGCGCCGGCCGGGCTCGTCCGGCGTCGCGACCTCGGCGAGCAGGTCCCCGTCGGCCTCGGCGTTGGTGCGGATGCCGTTGGCGGCGTAGCGCTCGGTCTGCACATGGCGGGCGGCTGCGACGCGGCCCGCCACCTCCGGCGACCCTTCCGCGGGGGGCGGAAGGACGAGGTCGGCGGCGGCGACCGGCTGCACTTCGACATGGAGGTCGACGCGGTCGAGGAAGGGACCGGAGACCTTGGCCTGATAGTCGGCGGCGCAGCGCGGCGCGCGCGAGCAGGCCAGGGTCGCGTCGCCGAGATGGCCGCAGCGGCACGGGTTCATCGCCGCGACCAGCTGGAAGCGCGCCGGGAAGGTGACGTGGGCATTGGCGCGGGCGACCTGGACGGCGCCGGTCTCGAGCGGCTGGCGCAGCGAATCGAGCACGTTGCGCTGGAACTCGGGGAGCTCGTCGAGGAACAGCACGCCGAGATGGGCGAGGCTGACCTCGCCGGGGCGCACCTTGAGGCCGCCGCCGACGAGGGCCGGCATCGAGGCGCTGTGGTGCGGCGCGCGGAACGGGCGGGTGCGGATCAGCCGCCCGTCGACGAGGTGGCCGGCGACGCTGGCGATCATCGACACTTCGAGCGTCTCGGACGGCGTCAGCTCGGGCAGGATGCCGGGCAGGCAGGCGGCGAGCAACGACTTGCCGGCGCCCGGCGGCCCGCTCATCAGCAGGTTGTGGCCGCCGGCCGCGGCGATCTCGAGCGCGCGCTTGGCCGTCTCCTGGCCCTTCACCTGGGAAAGGTCCGGGCCAGGACCGGGGGGATCGGCCTGGCCCGGGCGCGGCGGCGAGAGAGCCACGCCGCCACGCATGTGGTTCAGCAATGAGATGAGGTCGGGCGCCGCGATCACCTCGATCGTGCCGGCCCAGGCTGCTTCCGGCCCCTGCCCCGCCGGGCAGATCAGGCCGAGCTCCATCGCCGAAGCGTGGAGCGCCGCGAGGAGCACGCCGGGCGACGGCGCGATCCGGCCGTCCAGCCCGAGCTCGCCGACCACGACGAAGCCGGCGATGGTCTCCTTGTCGACCGCGCCCATCGCGGCGAGCAGGCCGAGCGCGATCGGCAAATCGTAATGCGAGCCCTCCTTGGGCAGGTCGGCCGGGGAGAGGTTGACCGTGATCCGCTTGGGCGGAAGCGCCAGCCCGATCGCGGCCAGGGCGGCGCGCACCCGCTCGCGGCTCTCCGCGATTGCCTTGTCCGGCAGGCCGACGACGACGAAGGCCGGCAGGCCGCTCGCAATCTGGACCTGCACCTCGACGGCGCGCGCCTCCAGGCCGAGAAACGCGACCGTGGCGACGTGCGCGACCATGAAGCCCCCCTGCGATTCATCCATTTCGGATGAAATCTCGGTCCGTATTGAGCATTTCCGTGGAGAAGACGGAAGCCCCGATCGGCACCAGATTGGACCTAATCGGTCGCGGACCCCCTGCTGCGCCACGCGGGCGCCTGTTGGAGGAGGATCGCGCGCACCGCGTCGAGCATCGCCGGGTTGGGATCGTGGCCGGCGCGCGGGACAAGCACGAACCTTTTGCCGGGCGCGGTCAGATAGTCGAAGTAGCGGCGCGAGATGTCCGGGGTCGTCAGCAGGTCCTCGCTCCCCTGGACGAGGAAGACCGGGATCGCGAAGCTCCTGCCGAGCCCGGGCAGGTCGATGCGGGAGAAGAGGCCGTCGCCGCTCGCGCCGACGAACTGCAGGAAGGAATGGTCCTCGCCTGCTTCGTAGGCGGCCGCTGCTTCCGCAGTGGCGTAGAGCGGGGCCGGCACCCACCAGCTCTCCGGCGCGGGATCGGTCGCCTGACGCTCGTGCCGCCTGATCGCGCGGCGCAGGATCCCGAAATTGCGCGGATTGGTCCAGGGCGGCGGCCCGAGCGCTTCGATCGCGGCGACGGTCTGGGCGTCATCCGCGGCCCGCGCGCGGGCGAGCAGGCTGCGATAGCTCGCCTCCTGGTTGGCGCGATAGTGGACCAGCTGCGAAATGCCGACATAGGCATGGAACAGCTCCGGCCGCGCCCGCACCATGTGCACAGCCAAAGCAGAGCCCCAGGAAGTGCCGATCAGCACCACCCGGCGCTGGCCGAGGCTTCGGGTGAGGAAGGCCGCGACCTCGACGCCGTCCTGCGCCATGCGCTCGACGCTGAGGACCGCGGCGGCGGAGCCCGGGTTGCGGCCGTAGGTGCGGCCCGCGCCGCGCTGATCCCACTGGACGATGGTGAAATCGCGCTCCCACGCGCCGAAGATGCGTTCGGAATAGGGGCTCATCGGGTTTCCCGGGCCGCCGTGGATGAAGAACAGGATCGGATTGCCGCAGGCCGAGCCCCGCACGGTGACCCATTGCTCGATGCCGCCGATCGGAACGAACCCTTGAGCAGATACAGGTGCGGCGGGAGAGGTGCAGGACAAAGGCGGCATCGTCTCGCTGAGGGCATGCGCCGCGGAGGCCGGCAGCAGGATCATCGCAGCGGCGAGCAGCTTGCCCAAAGCATTCATCTCGATCCCCCGCCGCCCCCCGGCCGGACTAATGCCTAGCAGGCGGCGCCCTTGTCGGCGAGCGCCGGTCTGAGGCGCGATTTGACGCGGGGCGCAGCCGACCCCAGATTGTCCGCGATGGACCTCAAGCGAAAATGGGCGGCGCTCTCACGCACGCGGCCGGTGCGCTACACATTGGTCGGAATCGGCTGCCTGCTGATCGCGCTGACGCCTCTGGTCGGGCCGATTCCGGGACCGGGCGGTGTCATCGTCTTTGCGGCAGGTCTCAGCCTCGTCCTCAAATATAGCGGCGTCGCCAAGCGGATCTACGTGCGCTTCAAGAAGAAGCACCCGAAGAAGGGCCGCTGGGCCGATTGGGGCCTGCGCCGGCAGAGCGCCAAGCGGCGCGAGCAGCGGCTGAAGGCGCGCGAGGCGGAGCTCGAGCAGCTGCTGGCACCGACGAGCGCGCCGGCGGCGCTCGACGATTGACTTCGGCGGCCGCTTTGCCTATCCGCGCCACCGACCGAGGCCGCCGATTTTCGGCGGCCCTTTTCAATTCGATGATCGAGGAATGAGCGATGAAGCGCACCTTCCAGCCCAGCAAGCTCGTGCGCAAGCGGCGCCACGGCTTCCGCGCGCGGACGGCGACGGTCGGGGGCCGCAAGATACTGGCGGCGCGCCGCGCCCGCGGCCGCAAGACCCTGTCGGCCTAAAGACGCTTACCCGGCGCGCCGACTTCCTCGCCGCCAATCGCGGCAGGCGCGCCCCCATGCCCGGCTTCGTCCTGCTCGTCCGCCCGCGCGGCGACGACGATTCGACGATGCGGCTCGGCATCACCGTGACCAGGAAGATCGGCGGGGCGGTCGTGCGCAACCGGATGAAGCGCCGCTTTCGCGCGCTCGCCCGCGAGGTGCTGCCCGAGGCGGGGGTCAGCGGCGCCGACCATGTCCTGATCGGCCGCTCGGGCGGCATCGAGCGGGACTTCTCCGCGATGGGCGAGGAGCTGCGCAAGGCGCTCCGGAAAATCTCAGGAAGCATCGTTCGGCCTGAGCCCGTCGAAGGCCTCCCCTTCCCTTCGTCCGACGATGGGAAGAAGGATAGGGCTTCGGTAAGCCCAGCCCGAAGGGAAGATTCGTCACACCGTCCCGCGCGGGACGGCGAAACATGATCGCGAGGCTGCTCATCCTGATCGCCCGGGGCTGGCAGGTCGGGCCGTCGCGCGTGCTGCCGCCGAGCTGCCGATACCAGCCGAGCTGCTCGGCCTATGCAATCACCGCGCTCAAACGCTATGGGGCGCTGCGCGGGAGCTGGCTCGCGGCCAGGCGGCTCGCCCGTTGCCACCCCTGGGGGGGATCCGGCTACGATCCGGTGCCATGAAGGCCGGTGCCATGAAGGCCAGTGCCAAGAAGGGAAATGCGTGAACGACCATCGTAATATGATCCTGGCCGTGGTGCTGTCGGTGATCGTGCTGTTCGGCTGGAACATCCTGGCCGAGCGCTTCTTCCCGACCGCGAGCGAACCTTCGACCAAGGTGGTCCAGGGCAAGCAGGTGCCGGTCCCGCAGCGCAGCGGCGCGCCCACCGGCGCCGCCGCGCCGCAGGCCGCGTCACGGCCGCAGGCGCGGCCCGCTCCGTCGCCCCGCATCCGGATCGAGACTCCGCGCCTGCGCGGCTCGGTGAACCTGCGCGGCGCACGCATCGACGACCTGCTGCTCACCACGCACCGCCGGGACATCGGGGCCAGCTCGCCGCCGGTGCGGCTGTTCGCCCCGGAAGGCGCCAGCCACGCTTATTATGGAAGCTTCGGCTGGACCGGCGACGGACTCGCCGCGCCGGGACCCGACACGATATGGCGGGCGAGCGGCGACCGGCTCGTCCCGGGCCGCCCGATCACCCTGTCCTGGGACAATGGCCGCGGCCAGCTCTTCGAGATCGTGCTCGCGGTCGATGACGGCTACATGTTCACCGCCGAGCAGCGCGTCAGCAACCGCGGTGCCGGCCCGATCGCCGCGCGCGCCTTCGGCCTCATCAACCGAACCGGCCGCTCGCCCGACGTCGACAGCTGGACCATGCATGTCGGCCCGATGGGAGTGTTCAACGGCGGCGCGGATTACGGCCACAATTGGGACGACGTTGCCGAGGCCGGCACCCAGACCCAGAACAGCAATGGCGGCTGGCTCGGCTTCACCGACAAATATTGGCTCGCCGCCGTGATCCCCGCGCAGGGCGGCACCGTCGAGACCGCGTTCCGCCACATTCGCGCCCGCAACACCTTCCAGGCCGATTACCAAAGCGCCCCCGCCATCGTGCAGCCGGGCCAGACCTACCGCTACGTCTCGCACATGTTCGCCGGCGCCAAGGAAGTGCAGATGCTCGATCGCTACAGCGACGCGCTCGGCACGCCGATCGAGCGGGCGATCGACTGGGGCTGGTTCCGCTGGTTCATGATCGCGATCTATTCGCTCCTGAACTGGCTGTTCGCCCATATCGGCAATTTCGGCGTCGCGATCATCTGCCTGACGCTGATCGTGCGCGGCCTGCTTTTCCCGATCGCGCAGAAGCAGTTCGCGTCGATGGCGGCGATGCGGGTGCTGCAGCCCAAGATCAAGCAGCTCCAGGAGCGCCACAAGGACGACAAGGCGCGCATGCAGCAGGAGATGCTGAAGCTCTACAAGGAGGAGAAGGTGAACCCGATGGCGGGCTGCCTTCCGATCCTGCTCCAGATCCCGATCTTCTACGCGCTCTACAAGGTGCTGCTGCTCGCGGTCGAGATGCGCCACGAGCCGTTCGCGCTCTGGATCCGGGACCTTTCGGCGCCCGACCCGCTGACCCCGGTCAATCTGTTCGGCTATCTCGATTTCCACCCGTCGGGCTTCCTCGCCATCGGCGTGCTGCCGATCCTGCTGGGCATCACCATGTGGCTCCAGTTCCGGCTCAATCCGGCGCCGATGGACCCGGTGCAGAAGCAGGTCTTCGCCTTCATGCCCTGGGTGCTGATGTTCCTGATGGCGCCGTTCGCGGCCGGGCTGCAGCTCTACTGGACGATCAACAACATCATCTCGATCGCGCAGCAGAAACTGCTCTACGCCCGCCATCCGGTGCTGCGCACGCAGGCCGGCGGCGACTCCCCTGCCCCCGCGCCGTCCCCCGCTGCGGCCGCTCCCGCGCCGTCCGCGAAACGCCGGCCGAAGCGGCGATGAGCGAGGACGAAGAGGCGGCGCTGGACGAGACGGCCCGGAAGCTCTTTTCCGGGCCGATCGCCTTTTTGAAGTCGGCGCCGCAGCTCAAGTTCCTGCCCGACCCGACGGTGCCGGAAGTGGCCTTCGCCGGCCGCTCGAACGTCGGCAAATCGTCGCTGCTCAACCGGCTGGCGAACCGCAACGGCCTCGCCCGCACCTCGAACACGCCGGGCCGGACGCAGGAGCTGAACTTCTTCGAGGTCGGCGACCCGCTGCGCTTCCGCCTCGTCGACATGCCCGGCTACGGCTTCGCCAAGGCGCCGCCCGAGGTCGTCCGCAAGTGGAGACACCTGATCAACGACTATCTCCGCGGACGCGCGCGAGGCGCTCGAAGCGCTGGACGAGCAGGCGCGCAAGACCTTCTCGGGGCCGATCGCGTTCCTGAAGTCCGCCCCCGGGCTCCAGTTCCTGCCCGACGCGGCGGTGCCGGAGGTGGCGTTCGCGGGCCGCTCGAACGTCGGCAAGTCGTCGCTGCTCAACAAACTCGCCAACCGCACCGGCCTCGCCCGCACCTCCAACACGCCCGGACGGACGCAGGAGCTCAACTTCTTCGACGTCGGCGAGCCGCTGCGCTTCCGGCTGGTGGACATGCCCGGCTACGGCTTCGCCAAGGCGCCCAAGGACGTGGTCAGGAAGTGGCGCTTCCTGGTGAACGATTATCTGCGCGGCCGCGCCGTGCTGAAGCGCGCCCTGGTGCTGATCGACAGCCGCCACGGCATCAAGCCGGTCGATATCGACATCATGAAGATGCTGGACGACGCCGCGGTCAGCTACCGGCTGGTCCTGACCAAGGCGGACAAGATCAAGGCGATGGAGCTGGAGGCAGTGACCGCCGCCACCGCCGCCGTGGCGGCGAAGCGGCCCGCCGCGCATCCCGAGGTGCTGGTGACGTCGAGCGAGAAGGGCCTCGGCATGGACCGCCTGCGCGCCGCGGTGCTAGAGGCGGCGCTGCTCTGATTCACGGCGGCCGGGGAAGGACCCAAGTTGCTCAAGCTCATTATCGGCAACAAGGCTTAT
>JAXDPC010000164.1:0-4192 GCA_034668525.1 Sphingomonadales bacterium | reverse complement strand
CCTGACCCGGCTGCTGCGCGCCGAAAACGTCAAGAATGCGATCATCTTCGCCAATCGCAAGACGACGGTCCGCGAACTGGCCTCCAACCTCAAGCGGGCCCGTTTCGCAGTCGGACAGATCCACGGCGACATGGAGCAGCCCGAGCGCATTCGCGAGCTCGAGCGCTTCAAGGCGGGCGAGATCAACATCCTCGTCGCCTCGGACGTCGCCGCCCGCGGGCTCGACATCAAGGGCGTCAGCCACGTCTTCAATTACGACGTGCCGTGGCAGCCGGACGACTATATCCACCGCATCGGCCGCACCGGGCGCGCCGGCAAGACGGGAACCGCAATCACCCTCGTCTCCAGCGCCGATGCCGAGGCCGTCGACAATATCCAGAAGCTGACCGGCACGAAGCTGATGCCGATGGGTGGCGAGCCGGCCCCGGCGCCCGCGGAAACGTCCGAACCGGCTCCTGACGAGCCGGCCGCGCGCGAGCGCCGGCCGCGTCGCGAGCGCGCGCCGCGAAGCGGAGCGAAAGCGGAAGATCCGCGCCGCGAACGGTCGCGCGCCGAAGCCCCGCGTCGGGAACAGCCGCGCCGGGAGGAGCCGCGCGCCGAGCGTCCCGGCCGTGAGCCCGAACGGGCGGTCGAGGAAGCCGAAGACGGCTGGAACGGGCCGGTGCCGAGCTTCCTCGGTCACGGCTTCGGCGGCTAGGCCGTCATGAGCGGCCGCCTTGCCGACCCGGAATGTGCCGCGCCGTGATTGGATGATCATCCTGACGGGCCACGCCGGGTCCTCGGCTCGCAGCGCACCGCCCACCGCCTCGTCCCGATCCTCGATCAAAGCTGCACGCTCGGCGGAGAGCTGTTCAAGATCGTGGAGCTCGCAGTAGCGGAAGAGCCGTCTGCTCAGCGGCTCTTGTAGCGCGCCCTGAATCCCTCGGCGAAAGACTTGAGCCGGCGCTCCGCAATCGCGGCCCGCAGTTCCTCCATCAGCTTCTGGTAGAAGCGGAGATTATGCTCGGTCATCAGCATCGCGCCGAGAATCTCGCCGGAGCGGACGAGGTGGTGGAGATAGGCGCGGCTCCAGGTCGTGCAGACGGGGCAGGCGCAGGCGGGATCGAGCGGGTCCCGGTCCTCGGCGAAGCGCGCGTTGCGGATGTTGATCGGGCCGGCGGCGGTGAAGGCCTGCCCGGTGCGACCGGAGCGCGTCGGCAATACGCAGTCGAACATGTCGATGCCGCGCTCGACCGCGCCCACGATGTCGTCCGGTTTGCCCACCCCCATCAAATAGCGCGGCTTCTCGGCGGGCAGCTGGCCGGGCGCGAAGTCGAGGCAGGCGAGCATCGCTTCCTGCCCCTCGCCGACGGCGAGGCCGCCGACCGCATAGCCGTCGAAGCCGATGTCGACGAGCGCTTCGGCGGAAGCTTTGCGGAGCTGCTCATCGAGCGCGCCCTGCTGAATGCCGAACAGGGCTGCGCCGCCGGCATGCTCGCCGTCGCCGTCGAAGGCCCCGCGCGAGCGCCTTGCCCAGCGCATCGAGCGCTCCATCGCCGCCGCCTGCTCGTCCTGTGTCGCCGTCGTCGGCACGAGCTGGTCGAAGGCCATGACGATGTCCGAGCCCAGCAGGCGCTGGATTTCGATCGAGCGCTCGGGGCTCAGCATGTGGCGGCTGCCGTCGAGGTGGCTGGCGAAGGCGACGCCTTCTTCGCTGACCCTGGTGCGCTCGGAGAGGCTCATCACCTGATAGCCGCCGCTGTCGGTGAGGATCGGCCGCTCCCAGCCCATGAAGGCGTGGAGGCCGCCGAGACGCTTCACCCGCTCCGCGCCCGGCCGCAGCATCAGATGATAGGTGTTGCCCAGGATGATGTCGGCCCCCGAAGCACGCACGTCCGCCGGCTTCATCGCTTTCACGGTGGCGGCGGTGCCGACCGGCATGAAGGCCGGCGTCCTGATCTGCCCGCGCCGCGTGGCGATCGCGCCGGTGCGCGCGGCGCCGTCGATGGCCGAAATGGAGAAGGAGAAACGCGTCACGCCGGCGCCTTAGCGGCGGCGGACGCTCAGCGGCAAGGCGCGCGGCGCGGGGCCTAGCCCACCATGGTCGAAAGCTCGGCGCCGCTGAAGCAGGTCTCGCGGCTCACGGACCAGGCGAGCCCGCCGGCCTTGGGGAGAGGCGATGCGGCCTCGATGCGAAGCCAGGAGAAGCCGTGGCGCCCGCTCACGCGCCGGACGCTGAAGCAGCGGCGCCGCCCATAGCCCGGCGCGTAGCCGCGCGCCTGCGCGAGCGAGCCGTCCCGCAGCAGGAAGGTGGTGGCGCTGCTGCCCAGTGTCCGCCCGCCGCTCCTCTCCACGCGAGCCACCTGTGCCCGCATCGGGGGTCCGGCCGCCGCGGAGGACAGGGCGGAGATGCCCGCCGTCGCATAAGCGAGCGCCGCGGCGATGGTCGCTGCGCACAGGGCCGCCGCGAGGCAGGCGAACCAGCGAGGGCGCGCCAGATCGCCGTGCAGCCCGCAGAGCAGGAAGCCGATGCAGAATATGACGAGCCCGAAAGGCGCAAGCAGCGGGCCCTCGGACATCCAGTCCCGGCTTGCATAGGCAACGACGAGATGGGCGAGCCCCAGTGCGGCCGGCGAGATGCACAGGAGGAACGACCAGCCAAGCAGGCGGGTCTGCTCCGGCGTCGCGCGGAGGCTGTCGCGGCGATGCTGCAGGTGAAGCGGCGGCGGCGCCGGCACTCCCGTCTGGGCCGCCCATTTCGAGCTGTCGACGGGGAGAGGGGTCATGCCGCCGGCGTAGCGGCCAGCGCTTAGCGAAGCGTAAGCGCCGCTGGAATGGCGGCTCGTTCGATGGGGGCGGCCGGCGCGCGGCCCGCCGCCCCCAGAATGCTTCGGCTTAGAAAGCGAAGTTGACGCCGATCGTCGGACGGACCGAGTCGAACGTGATCGTGTCGACGGCGATGCGGATGCGGGCGCTGCCGCCGGTCGCAATGTCCGCTCCGACGCCGACCAGCCAATCGTCGACCGTGTCGTCGATGCCGGCCGGCGGGTTGGTCACGCCGGTGAGGCCCTCGAGGTCGAGATTGACCCACTGATAGCCGCCGCGCGCGAAGATGATCGTGCCGTTCTCGGCGCGCATGCCGATGCGGGCAGCAACGCCATATTCGGAATCGATCGGGCCATTGCCGCGATTGTAATTGCCCTCGACGCCGAAGACGATGTTCGAGCCGAAGTCCACGCCGGCATAACCGCCGTAGATCAAAGCGCTGTCGTCGATCTCGAGCGGCGGGGCGGCGTCGCTCGGGACACCGAGGTCGTGATAGCCGACCTGGAAGCCGACATAGGGCTGGGCACCGGTGGGCGCAGCCGCATCGTCCTGCGCCTGCGCGGCGGCCGGAATCATGACAAAGGCTGCCGCAGCGGCGGCAGCCAGGAACTTGATATTCATTCTGCTGACTTTCTTTACTTGGGTTCCCCCCTGGAGGACCTTCCCCCGGGACCAGGGGACGATGCCCTACCGCCTTTCCCTTCACAAGTGCACGGGAGCGGGATTTGCGGCATGTGTCGCCCAAGGGACACAATCTTTGCAGGAACTTAGGCCCGGACCGGCGGCGACCTGACGGCTGGACGCCGCGTCGAGATCGCGCCGCCGCGGCGGGGTGGCGCACAAGCTGACTGGCGTCCGGGGCAGGGTTGCGCCGTGCAGGGGCGCTCGCTACATGGCCGCGCAGTGGGCGTGTAGCTCAGTGGTAGAGCACTGTGTTGACATCGCAGGGGTCGCAAGTTCAATCCTTGCCACGCCCACCATTTTTCAAACAGCACCGGCAGACTCCGGATGTCCGCGGCTCGCCCGTTCTGAAGATTTCGCCTCGGTCCGGCTGCGCGACCGGATTGGGCCCATTCCGGCCGGTTCCCGCCCCACGATCCGGGCACGCCGCGGGCACTTCTCGCCTTGCGCTGCGGCGCTTCGCAACCGGTCCATGTCCGGTACCGTGCGCAGACGGCTATGTCCGGGCAAGATGGCGCCGCCGCCGCCGCCATGACGCCGCCTGCCGGAGACCCGGACGTGCCTGGGCCGGCATCGGCTGCGGTCCGTTTCGATCGGTGAAATAGAAATCGAGGTCGGTGGCCAGCGTCGCCGGTTGATCCACCTTCAGCCATTCGTCCCGCTTCAGATACGTCCCCTCGGCGAAGCTCCACGTGTTGCGGCCGTG
>JAXDPC010000163.1:0-10818 GCA_034668525.1 Sphingomonadales bacterium | reverse complement strand
CTGGTGCCTTCGCTCGGCAATGAAGAAACCCTGCGTCTCCACGGCAAGCGCCTGAGCGACTTGTCGCTTCGTCAACGTCTCCAGGTCGTTCTGGCGCAACAGATGCTGGTGTCTGCGGAAAATGGTTCAGGGCTCAAGACGGGCGCTCGGGGCGTCGTGCGCGCCGGCGACCGAAAGCTGCGCCGCGTCCGTGGCCACCGTGGCCTCCACCGGGTTACCCTGGACCTCTAGTTTTTTCGGCGGCCCCAAAAAAACCGACTCCACATTCATTGCGCAGAAACTAAAGCGTGATAAAGTATCTCATGGCGGCTGGAACGATAGACCTTAGCGCGGACCTGGACCGGATCTATCTCGCGGCGTTCGAGAAACGCGGTGGGCTCAATACTCTCTACGCCGCAATCGCAGCAGTTCGCGAATGGGACTTGGACCTTAGCGACAGGATTTACGAGATTTATCTGTCGCATGTGCGGCACGTTGTCGCCGCGCGTCGCGACATTGCCTATTTTCGTACACTCTCGGAGCACGTCCTGCGGGTGAGGGACTCGCTCAAGCGCTCCAATCCTTCACTTGCGCGCCGAATCTCCGTTCTGGAGGACATGGTCGATGAAGCGCTTGCCGCGCTACCCTCCAGCGATCGGCCCGAACGTAGCCGCAAGCATGTCGCCGAAATCCTGACCAGCCTTCATGAAGCGGGCACCATGAGTCGCGCCGACCTGCGTCGTCGGCACGGTCTGGGCGATGCCAACATGAGTCGGATTCTCCGCGCGTTGGAGGAGGAGGGGCTGATCGCGCGATGGCAGAACGGCCGCGAGGTGACAGTCGGAATCACCGCGCTTGGCAGGGAGGAACTGGGTCTTCATCTTGGAGATCCTATTCCGAAGCCGCTGTTCGACCTCGAAGCCGACAATAGCCCGGAGACCCTTGCGAATTACGCTATCGCGCGCCTGTCGCCAAGTCGGCTGGCCGACCGGACGGACGAGGAATATCCTGTCTTGTTTGGCCGTGACCTCGGGGCGACGCTGGCGCGCTATTGCGGCAGCGGCGAGCAGGGGGAGCGTAAATTCAATGAAGTTTGGACTCGACTGATCGATTCGCCGCTGGCGACCCTTGATCGAGAATCCGGGATCGAACCGCCCGAGCACGGGCGCTTCAGGCTGGCGATCATGAGTCTCCTGCAATTCTGGGCCCGCGAGGCGGCTGACACCAATGCCCTGCTGGTGCGCCGCAGATGCGCGGGCCTGAAGAAGGCGCTTCTGGTTGTCGTGCTCGACCTTGGTCGCGGTCACTGGGCAAGAGCGCTTGAGGCGGCGGAGGCGCTCCGCCAGGCCTTGGAAGCCGCCAATATGCCTGCCCCGCAAATCCTCATCGTTGGCGTGAGCGGGTACCACGAGGAGCGGATCATCGGGAAGCTGGCGAGTGACATCTTCCTGCTGAAGTGCGGCTATGACGGGCTTCAGCTTGCGAGTTCGCCTTGGGCATCGGAAGGCACCGTAGAAGGAGTTAACGAGCAATTCGGCCATAGAGTTGGCTCCGCGGACGTCAGGTTGGTGAGCGCGGTCAGCTTGCCCGGCAGGGATACTACATCCTTCAAGAGAGGAGCCATATTCCGGCATCTTGGCTACCGAGCCTTTGCGAGCCAGTCTTGGCTGTTGAGGCAGCGTCACGCGAAGGCGACGCCAGACGCGGTCCGCGAGTGGATTGACCACTATTTCGCAGGAGAGCCGGACCTCAGCCTCGAAACGCTGCCGCAGCGCGCCTGGCTGTGCCTGAAGGGACGGCCCATCAACTATCCTAACACCGAATTTCCCGAGATGCTGCGCTATCTAAGCGGCCGATGCGATGCTTTCGGATCGCCCGGCGTCCCGGCGCTCGCCGCTGACGACCCGGATCCGGATGACGTGTTCGAGCAGTTCCTGACCGGGGCCTCGTCTGTCCTCCTCTCCGGCTCCATTCATGACCTTTTGCTCGAGGAATATTGGACCGACCATGGAAAGGGTTTCGTGAAGCTGCTCGACAAGGGCGATTTTGCCGACTGGTATCGGAGCAGCGACGTCGGCCTTAACTATATCAAATTTTCCGACCGTCTCCCCGATCATATCGAAACCCTCGTCCATCAGCTCTACGCGGAGGTTTTGGCGGCGACGGTCAAAATCGCAAAATTGAAGCAGATGGATCTGCGCCGCGCGCTCTTTGCCTATGTCGCGACCATCCTTGCCCCAAGCCATCGGGAGAATTGGAATACCGAGGCGACGGATACGCGCTGGAGTTTCGCCGCCAGCCTCGAAAGTGTCGGGCGGCTCCTCCTTGAGGAGCTCGAACCTTGCGTCACCACCACTCCCAAACGCCCTCACTTGAAGGTGGTGGCCAGTGCTCGAGGCTGAGCGCTCGGGCCTCGCGGCCGACCCGTTTCCTTATGGGATCTTCGCGTTTGTGCCGGGGCGTCGCTTCTCACAGCTCAGGGTCAATGATTATGACGATATAGCCAGCGTCTTTGACGAGGCTATGGCTTTCGATTTTCATGAAGCGACGCACCCGCTTCGGCAGCGGGTCGCCAGCGCGATCGGCTCGGCCGACACGCTAAGGTGCGTCGACCTTTGTTGCGGCAGCGGCCTCTTTCTTTCGCGACTGGCCACGGATCGCGGCATCCTTGGCTGGGGCTTTGACTGCTCATTGAACCAGATTGCGGTCGCGCGTGGCCGCTCACCCGGCGAGCAGATCGTCTACCAGGCCACCGACGTCCTTGAAGCGCAGTTCCCTGGCGAAATCGATCTCGTCAGCATCAATTTCGACGCGCTCAACCATATCGGCTCCGCAGCCGAATGGCGTGAGCTGTTCGCTCGCATTCACCGGGCGCTCCGTCGGCAGGGAAGACTCTTGTTCGACATAAATCTCCCGGAACGCCTCGCGTCGGACTGGGATAGCCCGGAGGTGATTGTAAAGGACGGTCTCGTCTACGTTCAGGTGGCCGAGGCTCCCGTCTTCGAAGGCACATGTGTCCGGCGGCGAACACCGATGGTCATCTTCAAACGCGAGCCATCGGGCTTTTTCCGCCAGCACGAGGCGCTGATTGAGCAGTTCGCGATGCCGCTGGAAGCGGTGACATCGATGCTGAAGAATACCGGATTCTCTCAGGTAGAGGTCATCGGCGAAGAGGGCTCGAACCCGCGCGGGCACATATTCAACAAGCACCGCGCCTTCGTGCTGGCTGGAAAGTGACGCGGCCAATGGAGCAGCGTGCTCGAACGGCTGGGCTGAGCGCGAAGGACCTCTCGTTTCGATACGGCACGCGCTGCATCTTCGAGCAGGTGAATTTCAACATACCTGCCGGAGAGATCTGGGGACTCGTGGGACGATCCGGCATCGGCAAGTCCACTCTGCTCAACATAGTCTTGGGTCTCTATCAGCCGGCCAGCGGCGCGGTCACCGTCGGCGACACCGGGGTTGCAGCGCCAGGCTGCATACGGGGCGCGGTATTTCGCGACGGCTCGCTGCTGCCTTGGCTGAGCATCATCGACAATGTTCTTTTCCCTCGTCGACACGATCCTGGAAACGATGAAGGGAAAGGGCGCGCCGAGGCGCTGCTTGCCGAAGCGGGGCTGCGCAATCGCCTCGATTCCTTGCCGAAGGAACTTTCTGCCGGAATGGCGAAGAGGGCGGAGATCGTCCGCGCACTCGTGCTGGACGAAGCCTATTTCGTCGCGGACGAACCCTTCCTCGGCCTCGACGTCCTTACCCGGTTGGAGCTGCACCGAATGTGGATGCGCCTCAACAAGGACAATCGCCGCACCGGCATATTGTGCACCCACGACCCGGCCGAAGCGATCGCCCTGTGCGACGCCGTTCTCGTCATGCGCGACAGGGGTGACGGCGTGGCGACGGTTGAGGTCGCGCGCTTTCCGGCTGGCGAAAAATCGGAGGATCTACTCGAATTGGCCGATGAGCGCGTGAAGACTTTGGTGGAGATGATGGGGCTCACGGCATGATACTGTCGTCGCATCGGCCGAAGGGAGCGCTCGCACTCGTCGGAATGCCGGCTTTCCTTATCCTCTGGGCGTTGCTCTCCTACAGCCGCGCCGTCGATCCGTTACTGCTGCCGCCGCCGCACCGGGTCATCCTTGCCGTGACCGACATCGGCCCGACTCTCTTTGCTCATTTCTTCAGCACGGTGGCCAGGGTCGCGGCCGGATTCCTGGTCGCGGTGGGACTCGGTTCCCTCATCGGCATCTGGATGCAGAAGAACTGGGTCGCCTATGGCGTGCTCGACGGATTGATCGAGACCTGGCGACCGGTCCCCCCGGTTGCCCTCATTCCGTTCTTCATACTGATATTCGGCTTTGCCGAAAGCGGAAGGCTCACGCTGGTCGTCCTTGGCAGCATGCTGATCGTCATCGTCACGGTCGTCGAATCGCTCGACAGGGTGTCGCCCGCACTGGTGCAATTCGGCCTCGTTGCGGGCCTGTCAAAAGAAGACCTCTTCCGAAAGATCCTGATTCCGGCCGCGCTTCCGCACACTCGTGCGGGCCTGCGGGTGGCACTCGCAGCCTGCATTACCATTGTGGTCGCCTCGGAATTTCTCGGCGCGCGATACGGGCTTGGCTATCTCATCAGTGTTTCAAAGGTGACCCTCACCACGCCGACGATATTCCTCTGCATCATCCTTCTCGGCCTCGTGGGCTTCGCCTTCGATGCCTTGCTGCGAAACACGATCAACCGGCTCACTCGTTGGGAGCATTCCTCCAGGGAGGCGTTGCGATGACAAGGCGGAAATTACTAGCAGTGGCGGCTCTAATCGCGGCCATCGCTCTGGCCACTTTCCTGCTGTGGCCCAGAATATCGCCTGAAACCGAAGTTGTGGTGGTTCGCTACGGGATCACCCCCTATCAGGACTCGGCGCTGCCGGTCGTCGCGGAACGGCGCGGATGGTACGCGGAGGAGAATCTTCGCGTCGAGCTCGTGCCCTTGACCTGGGACCAGGTCATGCCGGCGCTGAGGAGCGGAACGATCGACGCCGCCATCTACAACTTCAACTCGTTCCTTCCGGCTTATGCGAACAGCGCCGAAGGCACGGACCGGGCGCCGGTTTTCTATTCGCCACTCTACGTCTTCCATGGCCAAGCGATAATGGTGCGCCGGGCAGATGGCATGCGCACTTTAGACCCCAGCGCGGCGCCGGCGCGAGCCCCGACTCCGGCCGAGGTTGCCGCGGTCGCCGCGCAATTGCGCGGCAAGCGCATCGCCATAACCCGCGGCACGGAACTCGAGCAGATCGTCCTTGCCGCGCTGTCGGCGGCCGGCCTGACGGAGCGCGACGTCACCATCATTCACGCGGCTCCCGAGGACTCGCTGGCGGCCTTCATTGCAGGCGATGTCGACGCATTTGCAGCCGGATTGACCGAGCGGGTCGAAGCGCGCCGGAGGGGCGGCATCGAATTGCTCACCCAATCGGATGTCATGTCGCCCGTCACCGACGGCCTTGTCACGACCAGGGCATTCGCTCGCGACAACCCGGAAGCCCTGGATAAGCTGGTGCGATTGTGGTTCCGGACCATCGAATATGTGGGATCGGATGTGCAGAGAAACTCCACGGAAATCCGGGATTACCTGCGAACTTCAGCCAGCACGAGATACTCTCCGGAAGAATATGCGATAGCATGGAGCTTCGAGTTTTTCCCCCGATCGCCAGCTGAAGCGAGGCAGGTCTTTAGCTCACCCACATCGCGTTATTACTGGCGGCGGTCGTGGGACGATGTCGGACGCTTCCTTGTGGAGCATGGGACCATAAGGAGCGCCCCGCCTCATGAGGCTTATATGGGAGATGCGGTTCTGACGCGGCTATCCAGGTAGAGCCAGAAGGGAGAAAGCATGGATTACACGGTTGGCCTGGTGCTTCAGATTCTCACGCTTCTGGTGGCCGCGGTGGGACCTGTGTTGGCCTATCGCTATGCAAAGAGATTGGCGATCAACGCCAATCAAATGGCATGGGTTGACGCGCTGAGACAGGACGTGGCGGAGACCATTGCACTGACCCACGACTTTCAGGCGTCGATCATGACCTTCCGAACCCTCGATAATGAGGATTCAGGCCGCCATGTGGCCTTGAACGTTACTCGGGAAAGAGCAAGCAAGCTTCAAACCCTTGTCCAGCGTGTGCGCCTTCGATTGAACTCAGACAATCCGATTCATGTACAGCTGATCGATAGTATCGCGAAGATGGTAGCGGAACGAGCGGACCCAAAAGAAAACAAGGTACTGCTTGAGGAAGTCGTCAAGGCAGCCGAGGCGACGATTAGGCAGGCTCTAGGTAAAGTCGGAGCGACGGACTGATGCGGCCCTAGCGTCAACGGGACGTACTCAGCACTTGGCGAAACTCTTTGTTTTGCGCAGACGATCGCTAGGCTGCTGAAGCCTCTGTTTTCCTGGCCGCCCGACGCTGGCGGAACCGCAGGCCGGCAATCGCGGGATCCAGGAGCTCGCGATAGGCCTGTTCCTGAAGGAACCCGCCATCGAAGCGCCTGCCCGTCATCATCAGCCTGATCTGCTGCGATGCGGCCGACGCGCTGCGCGCCCCGCCGACATGGTTCGTCGGAATTTCGCTGGGCATCCGGAAGTCGATGACACCCATTGATCGCGTGTTGGCCCGCACATAGACCCGTGTTAGCTCGCCGCCGACGAGCAAGCTCAAATAGCCCATCGGACTATGATATTCCGGTTGTTCGAACATGATCCGCTGGCCTTGCCTGAAGTCGATTGCGATCTCCGTCGCGATCAGCACCGCGGGGCTGATCAGCTCCAGATCGGTCCGGCCGATCAGGTCCGCGAGAAGCGACTTCTGGGCCTCGTCCAGGGCTTGCGACGCCCGCTGGTAAAGCGCGGTCAAGTCGGTCCCCAATTCCCATTCCGCCACTATGGGCGCCGCCCATTCCGCCCGCTCGTGCGAGGGACATTTTTCTGCGTGGGCGAGCCGGACGTAGATCTCGGCAAGGCGATCGAACCATGCTCCAGGATGGCGGTCTCCCGGAACGTCAGCGTCGAAGGCCTCATCGAGCCCGCACATGTTCAAGGCTGATGTCACTAGGCGAGACATGTCGCCCGCCCCGGGATCGAACCTGACTCCGTGGGCATTGGATTGGATGACCAAGACCTCCATTGGACGGAGATATTTGGCCCTTGCCGCGTCGCCCCCCAGGCAGGCATCCGCAACGATTTTGGCGATGTCATTGCCATAGGTTCCGGACACAAAATCGATCTGGGCCTCGAAGCCCAGCACCTCGTATAAATCCTTGATGGATGTTCCTGGCAGGATCCTGAAACGCGACTTGCTCGACCAGAGTCTCTGCATTCGCGCGCGAGTCTCGAGCGAGTGCGCATAATGGTCCTTGGCGGTCGGTCCGAGGTTCAGAAGATCGAAGTCGCCGGATCGCAGCGGCAGGAACAAGACGGCTTCGGGATTCTCCTGCAGCCAATGCTGCAGGTCTTGGATCAGGCTCGGGAGCCTCGCATAGGTCTGGATGTCGGCGAGCAGAAGCTCGGCCCCGATGCGCGTTCCCCGAAGGTCGTGGACGTGCCGGCATTCGTGGATGAACGCGCTGATCAGCGTCACGAAGTGAAGCGCCTCGCTCTCGTCCCGAACGGCGAGTGCTTCAAAGGTTGCGCGGCAGTGGCCGATAAAGGCGTCCAAGGGTGTGGACGGCAAGTCCTGGCCGCTTTCGCCCGTGATCCCGAATACGCTCAGGCACGCCGCCTCGATTGCCTCGGAGGCGGTCGTCAGGTCCAATACGACGGTCAGGCTATCCGTTTGAACGGAGGCCCTTGTAAAGGACAGCTTGTCCCTGAGGGACTCAGCCCTGTTCACGCCGCGGCGTTCCTCAGGCGCTCCAACAGCCGTTGCAGTTCCTCGGGCTTCGCTGGATCGAGACGCAGAAGCTCGCCGGAAGGATCGATCACGATCACCGGCTTTTCTTTTTCCTTGATGAGACGGTCGAGCGCCTTGCTGACGAAATAACCGGCTACGCCGCCGAGAATGAGGTTTGCCACATAGAGCGCGGCCGCGGTGGAAAGGGGCTCAAACTCTAGAGAGCTTTCGAGCTCGGAAGGATCGGCGTCTTCAATCTCGATAGCATCCTTTGAAATGCCCTCTTCCTCGGCGGCCTTCATCAGAGCCTCTTTGAGCGCGTCAGCCAGCTCGGCGTCCAAGGCAATCTGAAAAACCGTTTCTTCATTGTCGGACATGCCACCGTCTCCTTTATCGCAAATGCACTCGCTTCACCTGCACGCGGTTCGACAGAATCTTTTGTATCGCGACTGCAGTTTTTCACAATGAGTTCTATTTCGCCCTCAGCGGACCGAATGAACTCAAAGGAGGATCATGCGAGTTTAGTCTTCGCAAGCGCGATGACGGCGAGAGGAGAGAGAGCGGGAGGTCGGGTGAGCGACGGGTGCGGAAAGGCCGCGCCGGCTCTCATCCGGAGACCGTCATGATCAGGACCATCCCACTCAACAAGCTCGTCCCCAGCCCACGCAACGTGCGGCGGACGGCGGACGAGCAGGCCGACCTCCGGCTCAAGGCCGACATCGAGGCCCGCGGCCTTCTTCAGAATCTCGTGGTGACCGGCGCTGCCAAGCCGCGCGGCAGCTTCGCCGTCGAGGCCGGCGGCCGGCGGCTGAAGGCCCTTCAGCGCCTCGCCGAGGACGGCAAGCTGCCGAAGACGCACGAAGTTTGCTGCCTGGTGCTCGAAGGCGGCGCCGCCGAAGCGCAGGAGGCGAGCCTCGCCGAGAATTTCCAGCGGCTGAGCATGAACCCGGCCGACGAGTGCCTCGCCTTCCAGCAGCTGATCGAGCAGGGCTCCGACGTCGAAGGCATTGCCCGCCGGTTCGGGCTGACCGTCCGCTTTGTCGAGGGTCGCCTTCGCCTCGCGACGCTCGCCCCGGTCGTGTTCGAAGCGCTCGGCGCTGGCGAGATCAGCCTCGACGTCGCCAAGGCTTATGCGGCAACGCCCGACCAAGAGCGGCAGGCCTTCGTGTTCGAGCAGATGAGCCGCGGCTATGGCGCCGCCCATCCCGACAGCATCCGCCGGATGATGACCCAGGCGACCACCAGTGCCACCGACCGGCGCGCCCGGCTGGTCGGCGAGGAGGCCTATGTCGCGGCCGGTGGCCGGATCGAGCGGGACCTGTTCGCGGATGATGCCGCGACCCGCTGGCTCGACATCGCCATCCTCGAGCGGCTCGCCTGCGAGAAGATGGAGGCGCTCGCCGCCGAGGCAGCGGCTGAAGCCGGGCTCGGCTGGGTCAGGCCAACCCTCGACCACTGGCTCGGCGGAGCGCAGACCGCCGGATTGCGGCGCGTCCCGGTCGAGACGCCGCCGCTGACCGGCGAGGAATCTGCCTCCGTCGATGCGCTCGAGGCCGAGATCGAGGAGCTCGCGCTCGGCTTCGAGGACGAGGAGATGAGCGAGGAAGCCCGCAACGAGGCCGAAGCGAAGATCCGCGAGCTCAGCGACCGGATCGACGCGATCGTCAACAAGTCGCCCGTCATCGACGAGGAGTTGAAGCCGCGCGTCGGCGCGTTCCTCATGCTCGACGAACATGGCCGCCCGCGGCTCGACACGGGCCTCTACGCCGAGATCTCGCCCGATGACCAGGCGGCGGACCCTGACGGTGAGCGGAACAACACTTCCGACGCACCCGGAGCGAAACCAGCCCGAGCGGCCGGTCTCTCGCAAAGGCTGGTCGATGAGCTCGCGATGCAGCGGCGCGACATCCTCGCGGTCCATGTCGCGGCCGATCCCGGCCTAGCGCTCGATCTCGCCATCTTCCTGATGATCGATCGGGAAGCCGGTTATTCGTGCGAGAAGAGCGGCTCGTCGCTGGTGGCCATGCCGCCGTCGAACCCCGTCTTCGACTTCAAGACCCCCGAGGCGCCGGCGACGATCGCCCGGGCCGAGGCAGCCGAGTCGCTCGATCGCAGCTGGACGGAGGGCAAGACGCGAGCGGAGCGGTTCGACGCCTTTCGGGCGCTCCCCGACGAGGCGAGGGCGGCCTGGCTCGGCCATGCCGTCGCGCGCACTCTCGAGGCGAGCCTCAACCTCGCCGGTCAGCGCGCTTGCGCGTTCCACGGTCATCTCGGCCAGCTGCTCGGGATCGACGTGGCGCGCTGGTGGCGGCCCACGGGGACGAACTATTTCGACCGTGTGCCGAAGAGCGTGACGCTCGGGGCGCTCGCCGAAGTGGGCGGCCCGACACTCGCCGGCCGCTACGCCAACGCCAAGAAGGCCGAGCTCGCTCAGGGCTGCGAGCGGATCTTCTCGGGCGACTTCATCGCCGAGGTCGACGTGAAGGAGGCGGCACTGGCCTGGGTTCCGGACGCGATGCGGTTCGCGGGGCTGCCCGGTCCCGCCGTCGACGACGAACCCGCCTCCGACGAAAGCGCTGCGACCGGTGCCTTGCAGGGGGAAAGCGGCGAAGCCGTCGTCATGCCGATTGAAGAAGCAGCCTGACGTCTCCCGGGCGCTTCTTCATGGGCGGTCCCCCTTCCCGGGGGGCCGCCCGCTTGCCCCTCGCCACCGGCTGAGGGCGGCGAACGAGACGCGAGTCCACGAACCGGACCTAGTCAAAAGTGGCCACAGGGATTGTCCAAAGGGACATGCGGGCACTCCCTACTATCCGACGCAATCGACCCCGATCAACGCGCCTAGCCGAGGGCCTCACTGACCTGTCTGCCAACCCCCGTCCGGACGGGCGG
Organism: Sphingomonadales bacterium; assembly: GCA_034668525.1. GTDB lineage: Bacteria > Pseudomonadota > Alphaproteobacteria > Sphingomonadales > Sphingomonadaceae > Allosphingosinicella. Next base: position 77 of record JAXDPC010000163.1, on the reverse strand, counting down.
CGGACGACTCACAGGAGATTGGCAACCATGGCGCAACGGTCGGAAGGATTGCCTCCCGGTTTCCCCGCCGCCTTCAA
>JAXDPC010000162.1:0-7677 GCA_034668525.1 Sphingomonadales bacterium | reverse complement strand
TTCGCATCTCCCCTCTGGCCGCGGGCATGCGGCAGGTCGATCGAACGGTCGCCGAGATCGCCGCGGCCAATGGCGGGCGCTACGATGTCGATACGCATCTTCGCCACGATCCTGCGGCCAGCCAGTCCTTCGCCGAGACTCACGTCCGCCGGCTCGAGAGGATGCGGCGCGCGACGGGCGGCGCCGAGCGCGCCCCGGACGGAAGCTGGCTGATTCCGGCCGACCATCTCGAGCGCGCGGCGGCATTCGAGGCGCGTCAGCTCCGCGACCGGCCGGTCAAGGTCGAGACCCTCTCGCCGGTGCCGCTCGACCGCCTGCCGCGAGCAGAAGCGGCGACCTGGCTCGACCGGGAGCTGGTGTCGGCTGCGCCGGAGCCGGTTCGCGACAGCGGGTTCGGGCGCGAGCTTCGTTCCGCGCAGGCCGCCCGCCGGCAATGGCTGCTGGCCGAAGGGCTGGCCGAGAGTCGGGAGGGCGTCATGGTCTTTCGCCCCGACCTGGTCGAGACGCTGCGACGGCGCGAGCTGCTCCGCGTGGCGGGACAGCTGTCGGACGAAATGGGCATTCCATTCGTGGAGGCGAAGCCGGCCGAGCGCATCCAGGGGACTCTGCGCCGCGCGGTGGAGATGACCAGCGGTCGGCATGCGCTGATCGAGCGGTCCCGGGACTTCACGCTGGTGCCGTGGCGATCGGTGCTGGAGCGCCACCTCGGCAAGAGTGTGTCCGGAATGCTGCGCGGGGACGGGATCAACTGGACGCTGGGACGGGGCCGAGGCGGGCCGAGCATCCAGTGATGCGCAGGCCGGCCGTCACGACATGAAATCGTCAGTGCCGAGCCGCCAGGCGCCGCGAAGGACCTCGTGGCCGGGGCCGGCGGCGGACGCCGCCGCGTCGGCTTCGGCGTGCGTGGGCTCGGCGGCCGCCAGATTCCAGGGAAGTTGACGCAGGGCCGCCCATCCCAGGCGACGGTCCGCGTTGTCCGGGTCCAGCGCCGGCACCCAGCGATGGAAGTCCAACAGGCCCTCCAGCCATGTCGCCCAGCCGGTGCCGATGCCGTCGCGATCATCGGAAAGGTACGACCTGCTGACGATACCGACGACCTCGCCGCGCGCATCGAGGACGGGCGCGCCGCTCAGTCCCGAGGGCCAGTTGGCCTCGACCTCGAACACCGGCGTCGGGTTGGAGCGATCGCGGCCATGCGGAAAGATGTCCCGCACCCGGCCATAGGCAACCTGCATGCCTTCCTCGATCGTGGTTCGCGCGGCCTCCTGATCGCCGCTGAACGTGTCGATCGTCGGAAAGCCGATAGCGACGACCATGTCGCCCGGTCGCGGCCCTCGCGGCCTGCCGCTCAGCGGCAGGCAATGGACGAGCCCGGCGGCGGGCCGCCGAATCGTCAGAACCGCCAAATCGATCGGCCGATGATCGTCGCGTCCCTGCAGCGCCGCCAGCGGGTCGTCTCCTTCCAGAGCGGGCGACCAGGCGCGGACGACGGGGGCGATGACCTCCTGCGGCAGCCTGCAGGAGCCGAACGCCACGCCGAAGCCGAGCAGGGCGACGAAGCCCTCGTCCGCCGGGAAGTCGACCTTGCGATCCCGGCCCTCGGGACCGTCGGGGACCGCCCGCCCCAGAGCCCTTTTGTCGGCAATCACATGGTCGGCGGTCAGGAAGCCGCCCCAGGGATCGGTGGACAAGGCGGTGCCGAGACCCTTCAGGTCACCATCGGGCTTCATCCAGAACAGGGGTACGATCGCCTTTCGGACGCCGAACGGATCGTGCAGGTCGAAAAGCAGCGGGCTTTCCCCGCGCTCGGGCTCCAGCGGGAAGCAGGGCTCGCCCCGCGCCCGGTCCTCGCAGGTCTGCACCGAGATCCAGGGGATGCTCGCCTCGCTCACGGGACCTGGCCCGGCTCGGCGCCGGAATGGACGGCGGCCAGGCGCGTCATCGCAGGCCTCGCGGCTTCCCGGCGCGGACCCGCAGCAGGCGGTCTTCCGACGCCACCTGAGCGTCGAGCGCGAGAAGCTGCGGGATCGAGACCCGCTTGGTTCCGGTGAAGCCAAGCGGCAGCGCGGCCCGGACCGGCGCCTCCGGCCCGTTATAGTCGACATGCGCCTCGCATTTTTCGAAGTCGAGGCTGAGGAAGAGGAGATGATCGGCGCGGCCCTCGCCCGGCGTGAACGCCGGTCCCTTGCCGATCGCGCTCGACTTCACCTGCACCGTCCGGCCCGAGCGCGTGTGCGCGTCCACGCCCGGCGTTCGCTCGACGCAGAGCACGAGATCGAAGGCATGAGCCGCGGTCGCCTCGGCGATGTCGCCGACCAGGCGGCCGTCGAGGGTGAAGCGAAGCTCGGTCTGGGAATAGGACGTGACCAGCGCGCGATGCGCGACCACCAGCGCTCTTACGACATCGGGCAGAGCGATCGGCTGACTCCGATCGGGGCAATGTCCTGCTCTCGGCTGTGCCATGACAGGCAGTCTAGGCAGGATCGGCGCGGTTCCCAAGCCCCGCGCCGCGGCAGGCGGTCCCGGGGGAGCGGATCGAGATTCGTCGAAGCGGCCCTCGGTGCGTCGGGCAGGCGCTGCTGGCCGGCGCGGATTGATGCCAGTTCCGGGACGGAAGACGAATCTTCCTTCCCGGAGACCGCATGACCCCCACCAAGCTCCTGATCGGCCAGATCCTGATCGTCTTCGCGATCGTGCTCCTCGGGCTGTGGGCGGCGACGCAATGGGCGGCGTCCATGCTCGGCTATCAGCCGCAGCTCGGCCTTCCCTGGTTCATGCTCGGCGAACTGCCGGTCTACCGGCCCTGGTCGCTCTTCGCCTGGTGGTATCATTACGAGGCCTATGCGCCCCATGTGTTCGACCGGGCCGGCGCTCTTGCCGGGGCGAGCGGCTTCGTCGGCTGCGGCGCCGCGATCTTTGGCTCATTGTGGCGCGCGCGGCAGTCGCGTCACGTCACCACCTACGGCTCGGCGCGCTGGGCGACCCTTCGCGAGGTCGAGCGCGCCGGGATGCTCCGCGATGCGGGCGTCTTTCTCGGCCGGCTCGGCGGCCGCTATCTTCGCCATGACGGCCCCGAGCACGTCATGGCGTTCGCGCCGACCCGGTCGGGCAAGGGCGTCGGGCTGGTCGTGCCGACGCTTCTCGGCTGGACCGGCTCGGCGGTCATCCACGACATCAAGGGCGAGAACTGGACCCTGACCGCCGGCTGGCGCGCGCGTTTCTCGCACTGCCTCCTGTTCAACCCGACCGACGAGCGCTCGGCACGCTACAATCCTCTCCTCGAGGTCCGCCGGGGCGCGCACGAGGTGCGCGACGTCCAGAACATCGCCGACATCCTGGTCGATCCCGAAGGCGCGCTCGAACGGCGCAGCCACTGGGAGAAGACCGCGCACGCGCTTCTGGTCGGAGCGATCCTCCATATCCTCTACGCCGAGGAGGAGAAGACGCTCGCGCGCGTCGCTTCCTTCCTCTCCGATCCGAGGCGAAGCTTCATCGCCACGCTGCGCCGGATGATGACCACCAATCATCTCGGGACCCCGGACGCGCCGCTGGTTCATCCGGTAGTCGCCTCGGCCGCGCGCGAGTTGCTCAACAAGAGCGAGAACGAGCGCTCCGGCGTGCTGTCGACCGCGATGTCCTTCCTCGGCCTCTATCGCGACCCCACCGTGGCGGCGGTCACCTCGGCCTGCGATTGGCGGATCGCCGATCTGGTCGAGGCGGGGCGGCCGGTCTCGCTCTATCTGGTCATCCCGCCCTCGGACATCAGCCGCACCAAGCCCCTGGTCCGCCTCGTCCTCAACCAGATCGGCCGCAGGCTGACCGAGAAGCTGGACGGGGAGGGCGCGCGCGAGCGCCGGCACCAGCTCCTGATGATGCTCGACGAGTTCCCGGCCTTGGGGCGGCTGGATTTCTTCGAGACGGCGCTGGCCTTCATGGCCGGCTACGGCATCCGCGCCTTCCTGATCGCCCAGTCCCTGAACCAGATCGAGAAGGCCTATGGCGAGCACAACGCCATTCTCGACAATTGCCACGTCCGGGTCGCGTTCGCGACCAACGACGAGCGCACCGCGAGGCGCATCTCGGACGCGCTCGGCACCGCGACCGAGCAGCGCGCGATGCGCAACTATGCCGGCCACCGGCTCGCGCCCTGGCTCGCCCATGTCATGGTCAGCCGGCAGGAGACCGCCCGGCCGCTGCTGACCCAGGGCGAGGTGATGCAGCTCCCTCCTTCCGACGAGCTGGTGCTCGTCTCGGGAATGGCGCCGATCCGCGCCGAGAAGCTGCGCCATTACGAGGACCGCAACTTCACCGCGCGCCTGCTGGCGCCGCCGGCGCTGGCCGGCGCCGTTTATTCCGACCGACCGCAGGCCCGCTCGAACGACTGGGGTTCCTTCGTGCGCGCGCCCGACCGGCGGCTTGCCGTCGAGGCCGAGGGAGCCGCAGAAGAGGAGGAGGGTGGGCTTCAGCAGCAGCGGCATCCCGGACTCGGCGAGGAGGCGCCTGCCAGGGCGGTCGAGCCGGTGCAGGGCGATCCGCTCGGGATCGACGACGAGCTCGACACGGCCGCCGACGCCCGCGCGATGCGCCAGGCCGCGAGCCTCGGAGTCGTCGCCCGCGCCTATGGGATCAACGAAGGGGCGGACCGCGACCCGCTCCCGAGCTTCTGAGGGACGGACCGATGGCGAAAACCCGCATCAGGCACCAGCTCTTCCTTCCCGAGGATCTGAGCGCGCGGCTCGAGGCGCTGGCGGCGAAGCCCGGCGCGACCAAATCCTCGATCCTGGTCGACGCGCTGACCGCCTGGCTCAACCGGCGCGGGGCGAGCGAGCTCGAGGACAGGTTCGGCCGCCGGCTCGACCGGCTCTCGATGGCGCTCGGCCGGGTCGAGCGGGACGGCCACGTTCTCCTCGAATCCCTGGCCCTGTTCGTCCGCTACGAGCTGATGATCAACGCGCCGTTGCCGGAGGCCGACCAGGCGGCGCGCGCGGTCGGCCGCGACCGCTTCAATGCCTTTGTCGAGCGCGTCGGCGCCGCGCTGGCCGCCGGCCATCGCACCTTCGACTATCCGGAGCCGGGCGAGACGATCGAGATCGAGCCCGAATCATGAGCGGCGCCTCCCACGACCGCCGCCGGGCGATGCTGCGCACCGCGATGGGCCCGGAGATCGCGGCGGCGCTCGGCGATCCGCTCGTCGTCGAAATCATGGTCAATCCGGACGGCGCGCTTCGCCTCGACCGGCTCGGGCAGGGTCGCATCGACACCGGGACTCTGCTCGAGCCGGACCAGGTCGAGCGGATCATCCGCCTGGTCGCGAGCCATGCGCGAACCGAGGTCCATGCCGCCAGCCCGATCGTCTCGGCCGAGCTGCCGCCTCATGGCGAGGGCGCTGGCGAGCGGTTCGAAGGCATCCTGCCGCCGGTGAGCCAGGCGCCCTGCTTCTCGATCCGCAAGCCCGCGGAGCGGATCTATGCCCTCACCGATTATGTGAGCGACGGGATCATGTCGGCCGAGGTCGCGCGGCTGCTGTCCCTGGCGGTGGTCGAGCGCCGCAACATCCTCATCGCCGGCGGCACCAGCTCGGGCAAGACCACGCTCGCCAATGCGCTGCTCGCCGAGATGGCCCATCTCGACGAACGCGTGATCATCATCGAGGACACGCGCGAGCTGAAATGCGCGGCGCGCGACGTCGTGGCGCTCAGGACCCGCGCTGGCAGCGTCAGCATGGCCGACCTGGTCCGCTCGACCCTTCGGCTGAGGCCCGACCGGATCATCGTCGGCGAGGTCAGGGGCAGGGAAGCCCTCGACATGCTCAAAGCCTGGAACACCGGCCATCCGGGCGGGATCGCCACGGTTCACGCCAACTCGGCGGTCTCGGCGCTCTACCGGGTCGAGCAGCTCGTCCAGGAATGCGTCGTCACCGTGCCGCGCCGGCTGATTGCCGAGGCGATCGAGATGGTCGTGTTCATCGCCGGTCGCGGCACCGGCCGCCGCGTCGAGACGATCGCGCGCGTCGCCGGCCTCGATCCCGAAGGCGGCTACGTGGTCCTCGAGCTCAACCCCGCAACCCTGTCCCAAGGAGAATGACCATGACAGCTCTCAATATTCCGGACCGCCGGACCGCCTTTCGAATCGGCCTCGCCCTCGGGCTCGCGCTCGCCATCGCCGCCTCGGCGCAGGCGGCGGGGTCGGGCATGCCCTGGGAGGAGCCGCTTCAGAAGGTGCTGGAATCGGTCCAAGGCCCGGTCGCCAAGATCGTCGCGGTGATCATCATCATCGTCACCGGCCTGACGCTGGCCTTCGGCGAGACGGCGGGCGGGTTCCGGCGGCTCATTCAGATCATCTTCGGCCTCTCGATCGCGTTCGCCGCATCGAGCTTCTTCCTGTCCTTCTTCAGCTTCGGCGGCGGGGCCTTGATCTCGTGACCTGCACCGCCGCCCACGGCTCGCAGCATATCGAAGGCTTCGAGGCGCCGCTGCACCGCTCGCTCGCCGAGCCGATCCTGCTCGGCGGAGCGCCCCGGGCGATCGCGATCGTGAACGGCACGATCGCCGCGGCCCTTGGCCTCGGCCTCCAGCAATGGATCGCCGGCCTCCTGCTCTGGGCGGTCGGGCACACGCTCGCAATCTTCGCCGCCAAGCGCGACCCCGACTTCGCCCCGGTCCTCGCCCGGCACCTCCGCCAGAAAGGGCATCTTGCATGCTAGCCCTGCGCGAATATCGCAGCCGCGCCGACCGGCTCGCCGATCACCTGCCCTGGGCCGCCCTGGTCGCGCCGGGCATCGTCCTCAACAAGGACGGAAGCTTCATGCGGACCGCACGGTTCCGCGGCCCCGACCTCGAAAGCGCGACCGAGGCGGAGCTGGTGTCGGCATGCGCGCGCGCCAACAATGTGCTGAAGCGGTTCGGCTCCGGCTGGGCGCTGCACGTCGAGGCCGAGCGGCGCGAGGCGCTCGGCTATCCGGCCGGAACCTTCCCCGAGGCGGCATCCTGGCTGGTCGACGAGGAGCGCCGGGCCGCGTTCGAGAGCGGCGCCCATCATTTCGAGAGCGTCTATTATCTGACGCTCACCTTCCTGCCTCCGCCCGACCAGGCGGACACCGCCGGCCGCGCCCTGGTCGAGCGCGGCGACGAGGTGAAGGGGAGGGACTGGCGCCAGGCGCTCACCGCCTTCGCCGCCGAAACTGACCGCGCTCTCGACCTCTTTTCGGGATTCATGCCCGAGGTGCGCGCGCTCGGCGGCTCCGAGACCCTGACCTATTTGCACGGCACGGTCTCGCCCCGGCGCCATCCGGTCGCCGTCCCCGGAACCCCCATCTATCTGGACGCCCTGCTCGCGGACTCTCCGCTGACCGGCGGGCTCGAGCCGAAGCTCGGCGAGCGGCACCTGCGCACCCTGACGATCCTCGGCTTCCCCAACCTCAGCCGGCCTGGGATCCTCGACGCGCTCAACCATCAGGATTTCGGCTATCGCTGGGTCACACGCTTCATCGCGCTCGACAAGACCGACGCCACCAGGGCGCTGACCCGGCTTCGCCGGCAATGGTTCAACAAGCGCAAGTCGATCACCGCCATGCTTCGCGAGGTGATCTACAACCAGCCGGCGCAGCTGCTCGACAGCGACGCCGACAACAAGGTGGTCGACGCCGACCTCGCACTGCAGGCGCTTGGCGGCGATCAT
>JAXDPC010000161.1:0-17021 GCA_034668525.1 Sphingomonadales bacterium | reverse complement strand
GCGATCGCCGCCGCGCGCCCGCGCTGCGGCGCAATCGTGCCGCGCGCGCTGAACGGGCCGAGCGGCGAGCCGCCGGCGGCGCGATAGGCGAAGCCGGCGCCGGCGGGCGCGATCGCGACATCGACGTCGGCCAGGCCGAGGCTCGCGGCCGGCCGCGCCAGGCGCAGGGTCAGCAGCGGCCGCGCGCCGCTCCCCTCCACGCGGAGCGCGAGCGGCCCCAGCGACGCCTGGCGGCCGGATCCCTGGAAGCGCAAGGCATCTCCCGGCCCGATCGAGCCGGCGCCGGTCAGCCGCAGCGCCGGCGCGAAGATCTGCAGATTGGGGAAGCGGATGGTACCGCCGCCTCCCGCGATGCCGGACCGGAGCCGCAGCGGCCCGCCGGCCGCCCACGCCAAGGCGGCGTTGTCCGCGCGCACGACTGCCGAAAGCGTCCCGCTGAGCGGGGCGGCGCTGGTCGCGCGCAGATTCGCCTGCAGGTCGGCGCGGCCGATGCCGGCGAGCGGGACGCCGTCCGCCGCGGCCGTGCCGGCGACCGCATAGCGGCCGCTGCGGGCATCGGCCTGCAAGGCGAGACGCCCGCGCATCCGATCGGAGGCGAGATCGAGCCCCTCCGACCGGAGTCGCCCGTCTGTCGCGCGCAGCGTCCCGTCGATCCTGAGGCCGGCGAGCAGGTCGGCGACGGCGTCACCGGCTCCGCCGACGCGTCCGATCCGCGCTGCGACGGCCAGGGTCAGCGCGTCCCGGGTCCAGCGGCCGCTTCCCGACGCCTGGACCGCGAAGCTGGTTCCGCCCAAGAGGAGGCGGGGGGCCGCGGCGCGGTAGGCGATGGCGGCGTCCGCGAACGGGCCGTCGAGCAGCGCGGTGACGCGCGCGCCCGGCGCGGCCAAGTCTCCGATCAGGGGCGTGCCGCTCAGCATCTCGATCGTCGCGCGCACGTCGCTGTAACGGTCGCGGCGGAGGTCGACTCCGCCGGCCCCGGCGAGGCGCATCGCCGCCGAGCGCGCCGCGATCCGGCCGTCCAGCACGCCTTCGTCGAACCGGCCCTGGGCGCTCACCGCCGTCCGCGGGCCGGCGAGGGCGGCGAGGGTGCCGGAAAGCAAGGGCGCCGGCGCGAGCCAGCCCTCGGCGCGGTAGAATCCCGAGGCGGCGGCCAGGCGCAGCTCGCCGCCGGGCCTCCCGTCGATCCCGAAAGTGGCGTTGCCCGCCCAGCGCCGCCAGTCGCCGTCGCCGTTCGCCTCGATCCGGAGCGCCCGACCGGTCCCGAGCATCCGCGCCAGCACGCCGTCGGCCGGCGCGTCGAGCGAGAGATCGAGATCGAACTCGTCGCGGTCGGGGGCGGCGTCGACGAGAAGATCGAGCCGGTCGCCGCCGCCCCGCATCCGCGCGTCGAGATCGAGCAGGAAGCGGCCGCTGCGATATTCGATCTCGCCGTCGACCCGGGCGCTGCGGCGGGCCCCGGCGATCCCTTCCTCGAAGCGGAGCTGGGCGATCTCGATCCGGCCGACATGAACGTCCGCGCTGGGCAGGGTCGGCTCGTCGCTCTCGAGCAGCTGCGGCAGGCGGTGGACGATGACCAGCTCGCTGGCGGCGCGATGGATCACCATCCGGTTCCACAGCCAGGAGAGCGGCTGCCAATCGACCTCGAGCTCCGGCGCCTCCGCGAACAGGCCCTCCGGGTCGTAGAGGCGCAGGTCGCGAAGCTCGCTCCGGCCCCAGATGGAGCCCTCGATCCGGCCGATCCGGATGCGCAGCCCGGACTGCGGCTGGAGCGCGGCGATCCGGTCGAGGATCAGCCGGTGGCCGAGATCGGTGTCGAGCAGGAGACCGAGGGCGCCGAGCGTCAGCATCGCCGCGATCACCAGGCTGAGCGCGATCTTTGCCATCGCCGCGATCCAGCGCGCGGGGCCGCGGCGCGGCGGGACGGCGGCGGGCGCCTCCTCGGCCGCGCCGGTCAGCATGAGCATGGTCCGACGAGCCGCGGCATGACGGCCAGACTATACGGCGCACCTGTACGGCGCCAGAATGAACCGCGCGCTAGTGGACGGTGGCGTCGCCGGGGCCGGCGGCGGCGAGGCGGCCGATCATCCGCTCGATCTGGCGCCAGCGGCAATAGTGGACGACGTTGCCGAGCGAACGGCTCTCGCTCGCGCGCCGGGCCGCCTCGAGCCCGGCGTGGTCGCCATAGTTGCTGATGAGCTCGTCCGCGTCGGCCACGGCCGCACGGTCCGGCAGGTGGATATGGTCTTGCAAGGCCCGCCCCTCGATTTTCCGCTCCCCTCCTAGCGGGCGACCTCTTGCCATTTGCCCCAGCGAAACTGCTCAACGGCGCGTTCACCAGAAAGCGGGCGGGAAGGAGGGTTCGCAGCCAGAGCCTTGGAACCCGGGCCCGCTGCTGCCATGGAGGAACCATGCCGCCTCCTCCCCCTCCTCCCCCTTCTCCCGAGCGAAAGGACGCGCGCTCGGGTGGCGCCTTGCTCGCGCTCGCGATCGTCGCCGGCGCGGTCGGGGGAGCGATGGCCGGTCAGGCCAGCATCGGCGTGCTCGCCGGCGTGGGGGCCGGGCTGATCATGCTCGGCCTGGTCTGGCTGGTCGACCGCCGCGGCTGAGGTTCAGCCGAGCCGGCGCCCCATCCAGACGACCCGGCCGACGATCACCACCGAAGCGGGGTCGCAGGCGGGCCAGCTCGGATAGGCTTCGTTGTCGCTGCGGATGGAGATGGTGGCGTCGAAAGGGTTGCGGGCGACACGCTTCACGACCAACTCGTCGTCGATCCTGATCACATAGACGCCGGTGCGCAGCCGCTCCGCGGCATCGCCGCGATCGACCAGTATCTCGTCGCCGTCGGCAAGCGTCGGGACCATCGAATCGCCTTCGACCTGGATCAGTGACAGAAGCTTCGGGTCGGCCGCAAGCCGTCGCAGCCAGGCGGGATCGAAGGCGATGTGGCCGCGCGCCCGCTCATTGCCCGCCAATGCGCCGGGCCCCGCCGAAGCGCCGATTTCCAGCCGGGAGACGCGAACCAGGCCATCGGCCGGGTCCGGGGCAGGGGGACCGCCGAGCACCTCCTCGGCCACGCCGAAATAGCGGGCGAGCAGGCGACGGTCGTCTTCCCCCAGCCGGCGCGGCGTCCCGCGCTTGATATATTGCTGGATGTAAGCGGCATTGCGGCCGAGCAGGCGCGAGAGGCTGAGATAGTCAGCCCCCCGCTCCTCGATCAGCCGCTCGAGCGCGGCCCGTGCGGCGCCTTCATCCATAATGGACCTTATAGCAAAGGATTCGTCCTAGACAAATAGGGAATCTCCTTCGAAGCTGGAACGCATCAGGAACAGCGATTCGCGAGGAGTAGATCATGAAAGTCCTGTACCGAGTCGAGCGTCATCTCCGGCGCAGCGGCCTAACCGCCACCGCCTTCGGCCGGAAGGTGATGAACGACCCCGGCTTCGTCCGCCATCTGCGCAACGGGCGCGAGCCGACGCCGAAGACGGAAGCGCGCATCGTGGCGGCGATCGAAGCTGCCGAGCGTCTCGCGGGCGACCGTGGGAAGGGGGGCGCATGCGGCGCGTGATCGAGGACGCGGCGACCGCCTTGCTGCGCGCGCTATGCGCAAGCTTCGCAAGCTTCGACGGTGGGTTCCGGGTCGAGGAGCTGACCAGCCGTGGCTGGGCGAGCGTCACCTTCACCGGCGCCCGCCACCGCGTGGCCTTCAGCCTCGACGGGCCCGGCGCCGGCACCGCCGCCGACGGCTTTCTCCAGCATCTGGAGGAGGCCGAGTTCGATCTGGGCGGCCATATCCTCGCCGACATCGCATTGGTCGGCGAGGAAAGGGACGCCGGGGCGGATCGGGTTCGGCTGAGCCTGGAAGCGCTGACGGTGGAGGACGCCTAGGCGCGCGCGGCCATTCTCTGGAGATTCTCGATCGCGCTGCGCAGGCGATCGTCGCCCGCGTCCGGCGCCGTGAAGGCCGCCGACTGGGCAAGCGCTTTCTCCACCGGATCCGCGGCCGGGGCGCCGTTCTGTTGCAGCCTGCGGGCGAGGCCGCGCTCGAGACGCGCCATCAGATCTGCGATGCTGGCGTCCTCCGCCGGCTCGGCCGCGGCCGGGACGATCGGTTCATCCTCTGCCGCGGGCGGCTGCGACTCGGGCTCGGGAACCGAGACCGTCGGCTCCGGCCAGACCGGCTCGGCGTCGGCGGGCTCGACCCTGTCGATCAGCTCCAGCTCCGCTTCCGGCTCATCAAGCTCCGCTTCCGGCGCGGGCTCCGGCTCCGCCGGGACCGGGACCGGGTGCGGTGCCGGCACCGGCTCGCCGAGCTCGCGGGTGGCGAGGATCGGCCGGCGCGCGGGGGCGTCGGGGTGGACGTCGGCGCGACGGAGACGCGGCGTCTCGGGCTCGCGCTGCGGCTCGAGCTCGAGCGGCTGCTCGGCACGCACGCGCGGCTTCGCCTGGCGGCCCAGCATCCGCAGCAGCAGATAGACGGCCAGGACGGTGCCTCCGGCGGCCGCCACGGTGAAGGCGATCCGTGCCTTCGCGCCGAGGGGCGGCGCCGCCGCCGAGAGCAAGGAGGGAAGCTGGCTCGCCTCGACGGCGCGGGCGAGCAGGTCGGCGGGCATCGCGAAGGCGACGAAGCCGACCGAGAGGCCGGCGAGCACCGCCAGCGGCAGGTCCATCGACCCGCGGGTCGCGCTCCGCTGCGCCTCGTGGAGGAAAGTCGATGCCATCAGAGCGCCTTGTTCGTCAGCCGTTGGTAAACAGGCCCATAATTGGAAATATTTGACGACCAGTTACGATCGCGCTCGACATAAAGGCGGGCCGTCTCGCGGCGCTGCTCCCAGCAGCCGCGGTCGGCGAGCAGGCGGGCGAGCGCGTCGGCGATGGCGCCGGGGTCTCCTGCCGGGAACAGGGTGCCGGTGACTCCGTCCTCGATCAGCTCGCGGTGGCCGCCGACGTCCGAGGCGGCGACGAGCTTGCGCTGCGCCATCGCCTCCAGCGGCTTGAGCGGGGTCACCAGCTCGGTGAGGCGCATCGCCTTGCGCGGATAGGCCAATATGTCGATCAGGGCGTAATAGCGATCGACCTCCTCGTGCGGGACGCGGCCCGCGAAGACGATCCGGCCGGCGGCCGGAGACGCGGCGGCCTGCGCGCGAAGGCGCTCTTCCATCGGCCCCCCGCCGACCAGCAGCAGCCGCGCCTCCGGCCGCCGTTCGGCGAGGAACGGCATCGCCGCGATCAGATCGTCCAGCCCTTCATAATCGTAGAAGGAGCCGATGAAGCCGATCACGTCGCCTTCGAGGCCGAGGCTGCGTGCGAAGCCGGAATCGGGCGCGGGCGGGCTTCCGAACAGGTCCATGTCGACGCCGTTGGGGGAGACGAGGATCTTCGCGGGATCGACGCCGCGGGCGACGAGGTCGCGCCTCAGTCCCTCGCAGATCACGGCAACCGCGTCCGCTTTGTTCGCAGCCCAGGTCTCGAGGGCGCGGGTAAGGCGGTAGCGGGGCGATCCTTCGCGGCCCGTGCCGTTGCCGACCGCCGCGTCCTCCCAGAAGGCGCGGATCTCGTAGAGGAGGGGGACCTCGTTCCGGCGGGCCGGGCGGAGCGCGGCGAGGGGGTTCAGGACCGGCGAATGGACGTGGACCAGGTCCGGCCGCAGCGTCCGGACGGCCTCGTCGATGCGGCGGGAGAAGGCACGGATCTCCCGCCATTCGCGCAGCGGCGACGGACCCCGCGGCGCGGCCGGGGTCCTGTGGAAGGTGATGCCGTCGACCGTCTCGGGGCCGGGGTCGGCCGCCTGCTGGCGCGGGCCGGTGAGGCAGACCGGCTCCCAGCCGGCGGCGATCTGGGCCTTGACGATCGCCCGCGTCCGGAAGCTGTAGCCGCTCTGCAGCGGCAGGCCGTGGTCGAGGACGTGGAGGATCCGCATCGGCCTCTCACCTGCCACCACAAGCTTAACGCGGCGTCAACCGGCAAGGGCTAAAGCCCCCTGGATGGAGCGCCCGGGAGCATGATCGACACCTTCGCGCTGCTCGTCAGCCACGGGCTGATCCTGCTCGCTGCCTGGCGCCTCGTCCAGCGGCCGGACTTGGACAATGACGACGCACCGTCCGCACCCCGGCCGATGCGCTGGCGGATCGGGCGCGGGGACGGCGCCGGTGCGTGACCTCTTCTTCGTCGGCTTCCTCGCCAGCCTGGTGGCGCTCGCGCTGAGGCGGCCGTTCCTGTTCGTGCTCGCTTATTGCTATGTCGACGTCGTCGCGCCGCAGCGCCTCTCTTATTATCTGCTGAGCGGCGGCAACATCGCCCTCGTCGCCGCGATCGCCGCGATGGGCTCGTGGCTGCTGTTCGACGACAAAAGGGATTTCAGGATCGGCGGGCGGCAATGGCTGATGATGCTCTTGCTGCTCTACGCCGGCTTCACCACGCTCAACGCCGACATGCCGGCCGAGGCCTGGGAGAAATGGGATTGGGTGTGGAAGGCGATGGTGTTCGCGATCTTCCTCCCGTTCACGCTCCGGACCAGGCTCCGCATCGAGGCCTATCTGCTGTTCATGATCCTCTCGGCCGCGGCGATCGTCATCGTCGGCGGGATCAAGACCCTGCTGTCGGGCGGCGGCTACGGCGCGCTCAACCTGATGGTCGACAACAACAGCGGCCTCTACGAAGGCAGCACCATCTCGACCGTGGCGGTCGCGCTGGTGCCGCTGATCCTCTGGGCGGCGCGGCACGGCACCGTCTTTCCAGCCGATTGGCGGGTGAAGCTGTTCGCCGCCGGCCTCGTCTTCGCATGCCTGCTGATCCCGGTCGGCACCGAGGCGCGCACCGGCCTCGTCTGCATCGCCGTGCTCGCCGTCCTGATGCTGAGGGACGTCAAGCGCCGCCTGGTCTATATGGGCCTGATCGGCCTCGCCGCCCTGCCGATGCTGCCCTCCAGCTTCACCGACCGGATGGGCACGATCTCGACCTACGAGGCGGACAGCTCGGCCACGACTCGCCTCGCCGTCTGGGGCTGGACCTGGGACTATGTGCAGGAGAATCCGCTCGGCGGCGGCTTCGAGGCCTATCGCCAGAACCGGATCCAGGTCGCGACGGTGAGCCAGCAGGCGGCGGGCAACGTCACGGCGGTCGAGGCGAGCGTCCACGCCGACGAGGGCCGCGCCTACCACAGCTCCTATTTCGAGATGCTCGGCGAGCAGGGCTTCCCGGGGCTGTTCCTGTTCGTCCTCATCCACGGTCTCGGCCTCGTCCGGATGGAGGTGCTGCGCCGGCGCTTCCGCGGCGCGGCGGGCGACACGGCCTGGATCGCGCCGCTCGCCACCGCATTGCAGAGCTTCCAGCTCATCTATCTGGTCGGCTCTTTGTTCGTCGGCATCGCCTTCCAGCCCTTCGTCTGGATGGTGGTGGCGGTGCAGATCGGCTTCGACGCCTATGTCGCGCGGCGGCACCGGCCGGCGCCGAAGCGGCCGCTGCGGCCGATGCAGCCGGCGCCCGCCGCCGCCTGAGCCGGAACGAAGCCGCCCGGCGCGCGCTATCAGCGCTCCATGCTCAAATATGTCGACGACAGCCGCCCCGGGATCAGCAGGAAGCGCCGCGGGCGCTACTGGATGTATTTCGACGCCGCCGGCAACAGGATCACCGACCGCGACGAGATCGACCGGCTGAACGCGGTCGGCATGCCGCCGGCCTACGAGAGATGCTGGTTCTGCCCCGATCCGGACGGGCATATCCAGGCGGTCGGCTTCGACGCCAAGGGGCGCAAGCAATATCGCTACCACCCCTCCTTCCGCGAGCAGCAGGAGAGCCGCAAATATGAGCGCCTCGCCCGTTTCGGCCGCTGCCTGCCGAAGCTGAGGAAGCGGCTCGAGCGGGACCTCAGGGGCAAGGCGACGGCGCGCGACACCGTGCTCGCCGCCGTCGTGCGCCTGATCGACGAGACCAGGATGCGCGTCGGCAACGAGGAATATGCGAAGGAGAACAAGAGCTTCGGCGCGACCACGCTCAGGAACCGCCACGCCAGGATGGAGCGCGGCCGGCTCAAGATCAGCTATACGGGGAAGCACGGCATCAAGCGCACCGTGACGATCAGCGACCGCAACCTCACGCGCATCGCCAGGCGCACCCAGGACCTGCCCGGCCAGCATCTGTTCGAGTTCGTGGCCGAGGACGGCAGCGTCTGTCCGGTCAATTCGGGCGACGTCAACGCCTATATCAAGGAGGCGATGGGCGAGGAGTTCACCGCCAAGGACTTCCGCACCTGGGGCGCGAGCGCGATCGCCTTCGAGGAGATGGTGAAAAAGGTGGAGAAGCACGGCTCGGTGAAGCTCAAGAGCGTCATCGAGCCGGTCGCCGAGGCGCTCGGCAACACGCCGGCGATCAGCCGCAAATCCTATGTCCACCCGGCGCTGATCGAGGCCGCCAAGGATGCGGGCGCGATCGGCAAGCGCAAGCTGCCGCGGGCCGCGCAGTTGCTCAGCCGCTACGAGCGCGGCCTGATCGAATTCCTCGAAGCGCTGCCGGAAGAACGAGGCCGGATGGCGACGGACAAGAAGGCCCGTCGCCGGACAGAGGCGAAGCTGGAGCGCGCCGCCGAAGCCGCCTGACGCTTGCATTGCCCTTGGGAGGCGCAATAGAGCCGCGGTGGTGAGCGACCGCACCGTGATCCACCCCGCCGGGACCTTAAGCGAGCGCGGCGCGCGCCTGGTCCACGAGGTGACCGACTGGGCGGCCAGCAACAGCGCCGACATCGCGCTGGCCGTGGCGGCGGCGGCGGCCATCACCCTGCTGCTGATCGGCCTGCGCGCCTTCGGCCACCGGCTCGTCCGAAGCCGGGCGCCGGACGTCCACTGGCGCATCATCTTCGGCCGGGTGCTTTCGAAGACCAGCCTGTTCTTCGTCGTCATGTGCGCGGTCGAGCTGGTCGTCGGCCAGACCGAGGCGCCCTACGCGATCCGCCGCACGGCCGAGATCTTGTTCATCGTCGCCGCGGCCTTCCAGGCGGCGGTCTGGACCCGCGAGCTGATCCTCGGCTTCGTCAGCTACCGCGTCGGCGAGGCGGAAGATGCCGGCAATCTCGGCTCGGCTCTGGGGATCATTCGCCTGCTCGTCACGGTAACGCTTTTCGCCGTCGCGCTGATCCTCATCCTCGACAATCTCGGCGTCAACGTCACCGGCCTGGTGGCGGGGCTCGGCATCGGCGGCATCGCCATCGGCCTCGCCGCCCAGGGCATCTTCTCCGATCTGTTTGCGGCGCTCTCCATCCTCTTCGACAAGCCCTTCCGCAAGGGCGACGCGATCCGCGTCGGCCAGATCGTCGGCGTCGTCGAATATATCGGCCTCAAGACGACGCGCCTGCGCTCGCTCGATGGCGAGCAGGTCGTCATCTCCAACGCCAAGCTGCTCGAGCAGCAGCTCCACAATTTCGCGCGCCAGGAGCGGCGCCGCTTCACCCTGCGCTTCGCTCTGGCCTACCAGACCGCGCCGCAGACGCTGCGCGCCGTCCCGGACATGGCGCGCGCCATCGTCGAGCGGCACGAGCACACCCACTTCCTGCGCTGCGGCGTCGCCGCTTATTCCGCCTCGGGCCTCGACCACGAGCTGGTCTTCGAGATCGAAGACCCGGACTTCGAGCTTGCCTTCGCCACGCGCCACGCGATCGCAGTCGAGATCCTCGAAGCCTTTGCGGGCGCAGACATCGCCTTCGCTTATCCGACCCAGGTCGCCTTCACCGCGGCGCCCGACGGAACGCTCGTCATGCCCTATCCGGAGGAGACGGCTCCCGACCGGGGCCGTCATCCCGGCGCAGGCCGGGATCTCAGCGGGTGAAAAGCGCGGGCGCCAATGGAGCGCCGACCAAACGCCCCGCCATCTCGTCCTGAGATCCCGGCCTCCGCCAGGATGACGGGTCTCGCTCAGCTTGCCGTCTCGCGGACGTAGGCAGCGACCTTGGCCAGATGCGCCGCTTTCTCCTCCTCGCCGAGGAACGAGCCGAGGAAGCTGTTTCGCGCCAGCGCCGCGAGCTGCTCCTCCGTAAGTCCGCGCCCGACCGCCGCCGCGCGGTAATTGTCGTTGATGTAGCCGCCGAAATAGGCCGGGTCGTCCGAGTTGATGGTCGCGCGCAGGCCCAGCGCCAGCATGCGGTCGATCGGATGGTTGGACATGTCGCCGACGACGCAGAGCTTGAGGTTCGAGAGCGGGCAGACGGTGAGCGTCATCTGCTCGCGCGCCAGCCGCTCGACCAAAGCCGGATCCTCGAGCGAGCGGTTGCCGTGGTCGAGCCGGTCGACCTTCAGGACGTCGAGCGCCTCGTACACATATTCGGGCGGTCCCTCTTCGCCGGCATGGGCGACGCGCTTGAGACCGAGCTCCGCGGCGCGCGCGAACACGCGGGCGAATTTCTCCGGCGGGTGGCCGAGCTCGGAGGAATCCAGTCCGACCGCCTCGATCCGGTCGAGCCAGGGCGCGGCCTGGCGAAGCGTCTCGAACGCCGCGGCCTCGTCGAGGTGCCGCAGGAAGCAGAGGATGAGCTTCGAGCTGATCCCATGCTTTGCCTTCGCCTCGTCCATGCCGGCGAGCAGGCCGCCGATGGCGGTATCGAACGATATGCCGCGGTCGGTATGGGTCTGCGGATCGAAGAAGATCTCGGCATGGACGACATTGTCGGCCGCGGCTTTGTCGAAATAGGCGGCGGCGAGATCGCGGAAATCCTCCTCGGTGCGCAGCACATCGGCGCCGGCATAATAGATGTCGAGGAAGTCCTGCAGGTTGGAGAAGCTGTAGGCGGCCCGGACCTCCTCCACGCTCTTGAACGGGATCGCGACCCCGTTGCGCTCGGCCAGCGCGAACATCAGCTCGGGCTCGAGGCTGCCCTCGATATGGATGTGGAGCTCGGCCTTGGGCAGGCCGGCGATGAAGGCGGAGAAATCGGTCATAGGGGCAGCGTAACGCGGCCCGCTCCAGCCGTCACCCCGGACTTGATCGGGGGTCCACGAACACAGAGTCCCGGGATAATCCGGGGAGTCTTCGATTCATGGATGCCGGATCAAGTCCGGCATGACGAGCTCCCTAGAGCCCGACATCCTCCAGGCTCAGCAAGGTCGCATTGCCGCCGCTGCTCGTCGTGTCCGTGCTCGTTACCCTCTCGGCGCAGAATCTCGGCAGATAATGCGGGCCGCCGGCCTTGGGGCCGGTGCCGGACTGGCCTTCGCCGCCGAACGGCTGCGAGCCGACGATGGCGCCGATCATCGACCGGTTGACGTAGAGGTTGCCGACCGTCGCCGCTTCCTCGACCGTCTCGGCGGCGCGGGCGATGCGGCTGTGGAGGCCCATGGTGAGGCCGAAGCCGCTGGCGTTCACCCGGCGCACGGTCCCGGCGAGATCCCCCCCCTGCCAGGTCGTGACGTGGAGCAGGGGGCCGAACCATTCGCGCCGGAGGTCCTCGATCGCGTCGATCGCGATCAGCGTCGGCGGCACGAACAGGCCTTCGCCCGGGACCGCGATCGTCTTGATCCAGCGACTCTCCGTCGCCGCGCGGTGCTGCATCAGCTTGTCGTAGGACGGCGCGTCGATCACCGGCCCCACGTCGGTGCGCGGATCGGCCGGATCGCCGACGACGAGCGTGTCCATCGCCCCGGCGAGCATCTCCAGGGTGCGCGCCGCGATGTCCTCCTGCAGCACGAGCAGGCGGAGCGCCGAGCAGCGCTGGCCGGCCGAACGGAAGGCCGAGGTGACGACGTCGGTGACGACCTGCTCGGGCAAAGCGGTCGAATCGACGATCATCGCATTGACCCCGCCGGTCTCGGCGATCAGCGGGATGATCGTGCGATCGTCGTCGGCGAGCAGGGTGCGCGCGATCCGCTTGGCGGTCGCGGTCGAGCCGGTGAAGGCGACGCCCGCGATCCGCACGTCCTCCATCAGCGCCTGGCCCATGTTCGGGCTGCCGTTGGCGAGGATGAGGGCGTTTTCGGGGACGCCGGCCTCGTGTGCGAGGCGGACCGCATAAGCGGCGATCTCGGGGGTCTGCGAGGCCGGCTTGGCGACGACGCTGTTGCCCGCCGCCAGCGCCGCCGAGACCTGGCCGAGGAAGATGGCGAGCGGGAAGTTCCAGGGCGCGATGCAGACCCAGGCGCCGCGCCCCTCCATCCTCAGCACGTTGCGCTCGCCGGTCGGCCCAGGCAGCTCGACCGGCTGCAGGCCGGAGCGCGCCTGGGCGGCGTAATAGCGGCAGAAATCGACCGCTTCGCGCACCTCCGCGAGCGCGTCGGGGATCGTCTTCCTCGCTTCCTGGACCGCGATCCGCATCAGCGCGTCGCGGTCGCGCTCGAGCAGATCGGCGAGCCGCTCGAGCCGGGCGGCGCGCTCGTCGACGCTGCGCGAGGACCAGTCGGCGAAGCCGGCGAGCGCGCGGGTGACGAGCGCTTCGGCGCCCTCGCTCGGCGCGGTGTGGGTCGAGAGCGGCGCGGCGACCGCCCGCGCCACCCGCTCCAGCTCCGGGCGATGGTTGAGGTCGAGGCCGCGGCTGTTCGGACGCTCGGGCATGAACAGCTCGCCGGGGAGCGGGATCGACGGGTGGCGCGAGCCGCCGACAGCGTGGATTTTCGCGACGGGGTCGGCGAGGATCTCCTCGTCGGTGAGGCTCTCGTCGGCGAGCTGGTGGACGAAGGAGGAATTGGCGCCGTTCTCGAGAAGGCGGCGGACGAGATAGGCGAGGAGGTCGCGATGCCCGCCCACCGGGGCGTAGATGCGGGTCTGATAGCCCTGCTCGCGAACCAGAGCCTCGTACAGCCCCTCGCCCATGCCGTGGAGGCGCTGGAACTCGAAGTCGCGGCGCGCGCCCGCCCATTCGAGGATGGTCGCAACGGTGAGCGCATTGTGGGTCGCGAAGGCGGGGTAGATGTTGGCGGCGGCGAGCATGTCCTTCGCGCAGGCGAGATAGGAGACGTCGGTCGCCGCCTTGCGGGTGAACAGGGGGTAATCGGAAAGCCCCTGCTCTTGCGTGCGCTTGATCTCGCTGTCCCAATAGGCGCCCTTGACCAGCCGCACCGCGATCCGGCGGGCGGTGCGGCGACCGAGGGCGTCGGCCCAGGCGAGGGTCGGGCGGCAGCGTTTGCCGTAGGCCTGGACGGCCATTCCAAGCCCGTCCCAAGCGCGCAGCGACGGCAGGCCGGCGACCGCCTCGATGATGTCGAGGCTCATCTCGAGCCGCTCGCTCTCCTCCGCATCGATGGTGAAGCCGATGCCCGCGTCCCTGGCGAGCATCGCCAGCGCCTCGACCTGGCCGACCAGCGACGGGACGCAGCGATCGTACTGCGCGACTTCGTAGCGCGGGTGGAGGGCCGAGAGTTTGACCGAGATCGAATGGCCCCGTTCGGCGACCCTGCCGACGGCGCGGATCGCGCCCTCGTAAGCGGCGAAATAGCGCTCGCCGTCCGGAAAGGTGCGCGCCGCCTCGCC
This sequence comes from Sphingomonadales bacterium, assembly GCA_034668525.1. GTDB lineage: Bacteria > Pseudomonadota > Alphaproteobacteria > Sphingomonadales > Sphingomonadaceae > Allosphingosinicella. The sequence goes on along the minus strand of JAXDPC010000161.1, from coordinate 3,581 downwards.
CAGCATGTCGAAGCTGGCGGTGAAGCCGGCATTCTCCCGTTTCTCCATCCGGCGGATGGCTTCGTCGATGTTGCGGCCCATGACGAAGATCTCGCCCATCAGCCGCATCGCCGCGCCGACCGCCTGGCGGACGAAAGGCTCGCCGACCCGGCCCAACAGCCGCTTTAAGGCGCTCGCCTGCTCGGTGCCGCTGACCAAAGCGCGGCCGATCACCAGACCCCAGGTCGCCGAGTTGACCAAAGTCGAATGCGACTTGCCGGCGTGGGCGCGCCAGTCCGCGTCGCCGAGCTTGTCGGCGATCAGCTGGTCGGCCGTCTCGGGATCGGGGACGCGCAGGAACGCTTCTGCGAGCGAGAGCAAAGCGACGCCCTCCGAAGTGTTGAGGCGATATTCCTGGAGGAACTGGTTGACCCAGCCCGACGACTGGGCGGCGCGCAGCGCGCCGAGCATGGCCCGGGCCCGCCCCTCGACCCGCGCCCGCGATTCGGAATCGAGCCAGGCGTCCTTCAGGAGCGGCTTGAGCACTTCGGGCTCGGGTGCGCGGTGGAGGCGACGAAGCTCTTCTCTCGCGGTTGCCGTAGCGTCCGCCATCACTCTGTCCTCACGGGGCTTGAGTCTCATATCGCCGCCGCTCTAGACGGCCTCCATGCCCATCGCCAGCATCGAAGAGATCGGATCGAAGGTCGGCCAGGAGGTCGGCGTCTCCGACTGGATCCTCATTGATCAGGCGCGGATCGACGCCTTCGCCGAGGTGACGGAAGATCGGCAGTTCATCCATATCGATCCGGAAGCCGCGGCGAGGACGCCGTTCGGCGGCACCGTCGCCCACGGCTTCCTGACTTTGTCGCTGCTGAGCCGGATGGCGGCGGACGCGATGCCGCGGCCGGCCGAGATCAAGATGGGCGTCAATTACGGCTTCGAGAAAGTGCGCTTCATGGCGCCGGTGCGCTCGGGCAAGCGCGTCCGCGGCCGGTTCAGGCTGGAGCGGCTCGACGAGAAGCGCCCGGGCCAGTGGCAGTTCGTCCACCATGTCACCGTCGAGATAGAGGGCGAGGACAAGCCCGCGCTCGTCGCCGACTGGATCGGGCTGATATTCGTATGAGCGGGGACAGTTACTTTCAGACTCGCCGCGCGAGGCCTCGCGCATCCGCGCGTGAAAGTAACTGTCCCCTTCGCCCCTGAAAGGAACCGCCATGCCCATCCGCGACGCCGTCATCGTTTCCACCGCCCGCACGCCGATCGGCAAGGCCTATCGGGGCGCGTTCAACGCCACGCCCTCGCCGACGCTCGCCAGCCACGCGATCAGGGCCGCCGTCGAGCGCGCCGGCGTGGACCCCGCCGAGATCGAGGACGTCGTCATGGGCGCCGCTCTCCAGCAGGGGGTGCAGACCACGATCGGGCGCACGGCGGCGCTGCGCTCGGGCTTGCCCGTGACGGTCTCGGGCATGTCGGTCGATCGACAGTGCGCGTCGGGCCTGATGGCGATCGCGACGGCCGCGAAGCAGGTGATCGTGGACCGGATGGACGTCTGCGTGGCCGGCGGGGTCGAGTCGATCTCGATGGTACAGACGCCGGAGATGCGGGTCGGGCCGGACCCCGAGCTGCTGTCGATGCACAACGGCGTCTACATGCCGATGATCCAGACCGCCGAGGTGGTGGGCAAGCGCTACACGGTCAGCCGCGAGCGCCAGGACGCTTATGCTCTTCGCTCGCAGCAACTCACCGCCAAGGGTCAGGCGGAAGGGAAGTTCGACGACGAGATCGTGCCGGTCACCGCCAAGATGATGGTCAAGGACAAGGAGACCGGCGAGACCTCGATGCGCGAGGTGACCCTCACCAAGGACGAGGGCAACCGGCCGCAGACGACGCTGGAGGACCTCCAGAAGCTGCAGCCGGTGATGGGCCCCGACGCGATGATCACCGCCGGCAACGCCTCGCAGCTCTCGGACGGCGCCTCGGCCTGCGTGGTCATGGAAGCCGGTCTCGCCGCAACGCGCGGGCTGCAGCCGCTCGGCCGCTACGTCGGCATGGCGGTCGCCGGCACCGACCCGGACGAGATGGGGATCGGACCCGTCTTCGCCGTGCCCAAGCTGCTCGGCCGCTTCGGCCTCACCGTCGACGACATCGATCTTTGGGAGCTCAACGAGGCCTTCGCGGTGCAGGTGCTCTATTGCCAGGACCGGCTCGGCATCCCCGACGAGAAGCTGAACGTGGACGGCGGCTCGATCTCGATCGGCCATCCCTACGGCATGTCCGGGGCGCGGATGACGGGGCACGCGCTGATCGAGGGTCGCCGCCGCGGCGCGAAATGGGTCGTGGTGACGATGTGCGTCGGCGGCGGGATGGGCGCAGCCGGGCTGTTCGAAGTGCTGTGACGCCGGCGGTCCGGCAGGTCCTGCGGCGGATCGGTCTGCTCGGCCGGACGACCCGGACGAATCTCCTCGCCTATCTGCTCGCCGTCGCCGCGCTGAACGTCGCATTGTTCCTGTTCGCGGTCACGACGGTGCGCGCGTCGGCGCCCTCGGCGGCGCGGATCGAGGCGCTGCACGCCCTCGCCCTCGCCAACCCGCTGCTGGCCGCCGCCGACAGCCTGATCTTCCTGTGGCTGGCGGCGCGGCGTTTGCACGACCAGGACCGGCCGGGCTGGCTCGCGATGGTCCCGACGGCGGCGGGCCTCCTCGCCTCGTTCCTCCCGATACCGCCGGCCCTGCTCCTGCTGCTCCTGATCGCATTCGTGGTCGCCTTGTTCCTGCCCGGCACCCTCGGCCCCAACCGCTACGGGCCCGACCCGCGCGGCTGGCGTTCGCGCCGGCATTATGAAGAGGAACGCCGGATCGGCCGCGCCGGCTGAAGCGGAGACTGTTGCGGCGCGGCAACAGATGCGCTTCACACTGCGGCACAGCGGGCACATCGATTGCCTTTACGGAGCGGCGCTTTATTCTGTGTCCGGAACAAGCAGGAGGGCAAAGCCATGTCCGCGCACCGGTTCGTCTCCAGACATCCCCTTCTTCTCGCGAGCGCCGCGATCGCCGCCAGCCTGATGGCGGGCGCGCCGGCCTTCGCCCAACCCGATTCCGCCCAGACCGGCACCGAGGCCGACGAGGAGAATGTCGTCCGGGAGGATGCCGACATCGTCGTCACCGCGTCTCTGCGCGAGGAGCGGCTGATCGAGGTGCCCTTCTCGGTCAACGCGCAGACCGAGGAGGACATCCAGCGCTCCGGCGCCGTCACCCTCGAGGACATCTCCCGCAACGTCGCGGGCCTCGCCGTCCAGAATCTCGGGCCGGGCCAGAGCCAGGTCTCGATCCGCGGCGTCTCGGCGGGGCAGATCGTCCGCGACCAGCCCGGCGTCAAGGAGCAGGTCGGCGTCTATCTCGACGACAGCGTCATCTCGCTCTCGCTCTTCACGCCCGATCTCGACCTGTTCGACCTCACCCGCGTCGAGACGCTGCGCGGGCCGCAGGGCACGTTGTTCGGGTCCGGCTCGGTCGGCGGCACCATCCGCTACATCACCAATCAGCCCAAGCTCGGCCGCACCGAGGGCCTGGTCGAGGGCAATCTCAACCTCGTCGACGGCGACG